>NZ_FMXB01000008.1 GCF_900103415.1 Methanobrevibacter millerae | reverse complement strand
TACAAAGACTTAAAGATAAATTCCAACTCTACAAACCCGAAGCAGACGGTGTACAATTCACAAACGCAAAAAATACAAGCAAAACATGCCACCACTGCCAACACATCAATGAAGATTTGGATGTAAAAGAACGGGAATGGATGTGTCCGAAATGTGGAAAAATACTTGATAGGGATGTAAATGCCGCAATTAATATACTGAACCGTTGGTGCGACGGGGATAGCCTAGTTCAGACTTAATAGACTATTAAGCAAAAAAAAATCTAGGAATCCCCGACCTCTAAAAGGTCGGGGAGGTTCAATGATTTTATATTATTCTGTAGATATGTGGTTAATGATGGGCCTTACCGACGGCATTTTTGGAATGGTCATGACCCTGCTCATTTTTGGAATGGCTCTTCCTGAAATACAGATATTATCTGAAGGAGACTTCATTGCTTTTATTCATTCTCTTATTCCAAGCATAGGCATTACTTTGGTCAGTTTCATATTAATAGCATCATTCTGGATTTACCATCATGAATTCATTAAAATTACTGGCTTTGATATCCCGTATCTGTGGTTCAATATATTCTTTCTGGCATGTATATCTTTCATTCCATTTACAACGTCCATTATCGGAACGTATTCACAGTTTTTCGTTGCAAACGTTTTGTTCGGCTTAAACATATTTCTGACGTTGATATTTTTCACTTTGATGTTCTGGTATGCCGACAAAAGGGGATTTCTTGAAGCAGAATTATCCAAAAAAGAAAGAAAATATACCTACCACACATTTTTAATCATAATGGGATTGACCATAATCGTGAATCTCTTGGATTTCAATGTTTCCTGTAATTTCATCTATCTGTTCTTTTTAGTGCCTGTAATTTCTACAATCCGTGATATAATGTTTAAAATGAAAACATAACATTTAATATAAATAAATAATATATATCTAATTTTCTTAGAGGGGATTTTAATGGGTAGCTTATTATCTGTTTGTGATATTAAAGAGGAAGTAGAATACATTATTGACTTGGCCGGTCAGATTAAGGAAGGCAAAAAAGAGCAAAGGCCTTTGGAAGGAAAAACCCTGGCAATGATTTTTCAGAAGTCATCAACAAGAACAAGAGTTTCCTTTGATGTTGGAATGTATCAGCTGGGCGGAAGAGCAATATTTCTATCATCAAATGACTTACAGATGGGCAGAGGAGAGCCTATTTCAGATACGGCACGCGTATTGAGCCGTTTCGTTGACGGCATAATGATTAGGGCAATTGAACATGATGATGTCATTGAGCTTGCCAAGTATTCAGACGTGCCGGTAATCAGCGGACTGACCAATCTTGAACACCCCTGTCAGGCTTTGGCCGACATGTTGACCATTAAGGAACATTTCGGATCCTTTGAAAACAAGAAAATATGTTTCGTCGGTGACGGAAACAACGTATGCAATTCCCTTTTATTAATAGCTCCTCTTTTAGGAATGGATATGTCTGTAACATGCCCTGAAGGCTATGAGCCAAAAGAAGAAATCGTTAATCAGGCCTTGAAGTATGCCGATGAGAAAAATACTGAAATAACCATTACAGATGACATTAATGTCGCTTTGGAAAACGTAGATGTTGTCTATACTGACGTATGGGTAAGCATGGGCGATGAAGCCGAAAAGGCTCAAAGAGAAATAGATTTAATGCCTTATCAGGTCAACCGTGAACTGATGGATTTGGCTAATGATGAAGCCGTTTTCATGCACTGTCTGCCTGCAGTGAGGGGCCAGGAAGTTTCCGCCGAGGTAATTGACGGTCCGCAATCCGTGGTTTACGATCAGGCCGAAAACAGACTTCACGCTCAAAAGGCTGTTCTTTACCATTACATGAAGGATTAATGTCCTACAATTGCAAATATTATAAATATAAAGAACAGACAGACACAGCACAGAATCCAATCGTTACTATCTTTTTTATTATTAGTTGTGGTAGTGGACGTGTTTGTTTGGACGGTTGTCTTTTTTACTTCGGTTCTGGGAGGCTGCGTTTCAACCGTTACCTTTTCAGCCTTAATGTGCTCCGCTTTTGGAGGAGCTTCATGCACTAAATTAATACCACATTTTCTACAGAATTTGCTTCCCTGAGGATTTTCTTCACCACATTCCGGACAAATTATCATAAATACACCCCTATCAAATAATATGTAATTCTAATAGCTATTTTCATGAAAATAATCAAGCCTATTCCGCCAATGAAACCTGTAAGAAATCTTAAATTATTATTGCTTTCTCTCCATCCGAAGAGCTGCGTAAAGCCATCAGCGGCAGCAGGTATCATTAATATTATTGAGATTATCAATAAAGTTAAGCTATAATGTACGGTGAAAAAGTAATTATAGATTAAAAACACTGCTAAACCCGTGTAGAATCCGGTGCACCTTGCACAAACCGGGAACTGATGATTCCTGTAATGAAAACTCCTTTCAGGCAGTCTATGGCATAGGATTTTTGAATATTTCATAAAAACCTCTGTTACTTACTTGTGTTTAATTAATTTTATCTAAAGTATATTAACTTTTTTGAATATATAAACTTTTAGGTGATTAACATTACGCAGAAAAATACTTTACCATTATATGGTGTAGGCTCCTATTTCCGATAACAATCATTACCGTTATAGCGATTATCTCTCATTCTGCAAAATGATTCCTGTTTTTTAACTGAAACCTTTATACTGGCTATTTTCGCTTTCGGTATTCTATTAATCATTAATGCAGTATTTTTATGTGTTTCTGCAGTTAAAATGTCCAGTATTCGGGATAAAATCCAGAACAGCAAGCTGCTAACCGACGGCGTATACTCACTTGTAAGGCATCCCATATATGCCGTTTTCCTACATATTTGCGCAGTTCTGGTATTCATTTTCCATAATATGTACTTTCTGATATTGATTGTCATATTCTGGATTGTTCTATCAGTGGCAATGGCAAATACTTAGGATAAATGGCTTAAAGAAAAATTCGGCAAGGAATATGAGGAATATTGCCGAAACGTAACAGATTCATTCCTTTCAAAAGTTTGTTTTGAAAATTGATTAATTATATATATCTAGCGATACAAAAATTATCCTATAATAAAAATTTAAAAGGTTTTAGAAATGAGAGGCGGAGAAGCGATAATTGAATCCCTTAAAAAAATGGGAGTAGAAACTATATTTGGTTATCCTGGAGGACAGACCATACCTTTCTATGATATGCTCTACGATTCAGACATAAATCATATTCTGGTAAGGCACGAACAGGCTGCAGCCCATGCAGCTGACGGATTTGCAAGGGCTTCAGGTAAAGTGGGTGTGTGTTTGGCTACATCCGGACCAGGTGCAACTAACTTAGTAACAGGGATTGCTACTTCTTTCATGGATTCTTCACCTATTATAGCAATAACCGGTCAGGTTCCGACTCATTTAATAGGAAATGACGCATTTCAGGAAGCTGACATCATTGGAATCACTATGCCTATTATCAAGCATAGCTTTCAGCCTAAAGATCCTAATTTATTGCCATCCATAATTAAAACGAGCTTTGATTTGGCTACTCGTGGAAGGCCGGGTCCGGTTTTGATTGATGTCCCAAAGGAAGTTCAGGAAGGAGAACTTACGCATTTCAATGATGATTTAATCCAGACGCCGGGCTATAATCCTACCTTAAAGGGTAATCCCAGACAAATCAAAAAAGCCTATAACCTAATCAAGGAAGCTGAAAGGCCGATGATACTTGTTGGTGCCGGTGTTATTCTGTCAGGCGCCTGCAGTGAGCTCAACGAGTTTGCGCATTTGATTAACGCTCCTGTAATGACTTCACTTTTAGGTAAGGGAGCCATTGACGAAACCGATGATTTGGCATTGGGAATGCTTGGAATGCATGGAAGAAAGGTTTCCAACGATTCAGTAAACGAATGCGATTTGCTGATAGCTATCGGAGTCAGGTTTTCAGACAGGACTACCGGAAGGCTTGACAGCTTTGTTCCCAACAGCAAAGTTATCCATATTGATATAGACCCTGCAGAAATCGGCAAGAACGTTGAAGTGGATTTGCCTATTGTAGGGGATGCTAAAAATGTTTTAAGTTCATTGAATAAATTATTTAAAGATTATAATGTATCAGATAAAGTAAATGCATGGACCAGTAAAATCCAAAAAAGAAAAGAGGATTTGCTGCCTAGAATGACTTATGATGATGTTCCGCTCAAGCCGCAGAGGGTCATTAAGGAAATCAGCGAAGTATTAACTCCCGATTCAATCCTTACAACCGATGTCGGTCAGAATCAGATGTGGGCGGCTCACTTTTACGATACCCAGAAGCCTCGCAAGTTCATTTCATCCGGCGGGCTTGGAACGATGGGATTCGGATTCCCTTCAGCAATCGGCGCAAAGGTCGCATGTCCCGAAGACGTTGTCGTTTCAGTCAACGGAGACGGCGGATTTCTTATGGTATGTCAGGAACTGGCAACTGTCCATGACTATGATATACCTGTAATCGCCATGGTATTTGAAAACAGGACTTTGGGAATGGTATATCAATGGCAAAGCCTATTGTATGACAGAAGACATTCCGAGACCAAATTCGGCCAAAGCCCTGACTTTGTCAAGCTGGCTGAAAGCTTCGGTGTCAATGCCTTAAGGGTGGAAAAACCTGGCGAAACGAAAGAGGCATTAAAAACCGCAATCAAGGATAATGAAGCAATATTGATTGACGTAATAATAGATTCAGAAGAGACGCTTCCGATGCTGCCTCCAGGAGCAGGCATCAATGAGATGATTGGTGAATACAAACTTGAAAAAGATGTGATTTAAATGCAGGAAAGGTATCATGTTATAAGCACATTGGTTGAAAACAAGCCTGGAGTTTTACAGAAGGTCGCAGGACTCTTTACAAGAAGAGGTTTCAATATTGACAGCATTACGGTAGGCCAGTCCGAAGTGGATGGATTGGCAAGAATGGTTATTGCCGTAAAGGCCGATGACAAGATATTGGAACAGGTCACAAAGCAACTGAATAAACAGGTTGATGTTATCAAGATTAAAGATATTTCTAAAAATGCTGTTAAAAGGGAATTATGTCTTGTAAAAGTCAATATTCCCAATGAAAAGGCAAGAGCTGAAATAATGCAGTATGTAAATATCTTCAGAGCCAATATTGTTGACGTTACTGAAGAAACGTTAATAATTGAAATTACTGGAGATATGGAAAAAATAAATGCATTTATATCTTTATTGAAAGGTTATGGAATCAAAAGGATTTCAAGAACCGGACTCACTGCAATGGCAAGGGGAGTTTAAAAATGACAATTTTGGAAAACGTATTAAAAGATAATAAGGAATTTGTTGAAAACTTTGAAGGAACTGAGATGTCTCACCACGCAGCTAAAAAATTAGCTATTTTAACATGTATGGACTGCAGGCTGATTGACTTTTTTGAACCTGCGTTAGGTTTAAAAAGAGGAGACGCAAAAATCGTAAGAAATGCAGGTAACTCCATCGTCGGTGAAGATGCAATCAGATCCATCGGAGCAGCTTTATACAACCTTGGAGCTGAAGAGGTACTTGTTGTCGGTCACACCGAATGCGGTATGGCAGGCGCTGACGCTGAAGCCCTAAAGGAAAAAATGCTTGCAAGAGGAATCAAGGAAGAAGACATTGCCAAATACGATTTGGCTGAATGGATTGGCGGATTCGACGACGAAGAAGAAAACGTTAAAAACGTTGTTGAAAAAATCAAAAATCACCCTTTAATCCCTGATGTACCGGTACACGGCCTCATCATCGATATCGTGACCGGCGAATTGAAAGTTTTAGTAGATGGTTATTAAATCATCTATTAATAATTTTTTTTATTTCTATTAGTTATTTATTTAAATGTCAAAATCAATATTATTTTTATATAATTATTTTTTATAGGAGACGATAAAAAATGAAAATGTATTATGACGCAGACGTAGATACAGATGCACTTGAAGGAAAAACCATCGCCGTTATCGGTTATGGTTCACAAGGTAGAGCACAATCAAGAAACATGGCCGACAGTGGACTTAACGTAATTGTCGGGGCCCGTGAAAACGGAAGTTCCTGGAATCTCATTCAGGAAGACGGCATGACCGTAAAGACAATTGAAGACGCTGCCAAGGAAGCAGACATCATCCACATATTATTGCCTGATGAAATCCAGGAAAGAGTATACAATGAACAGATTGCACAATATGTAGAAAGCGGCAACACCATTTCATTCTCTCACGGTTACAACATCCACTTCGGATTAATCAAGCCAAACGAAGACGTTAATGTCGTAATGTTTGCACCTAAAGGACCTGGATCAATGGTAAGAAGAACCTACGAAGAAGGATTCGGTATTCCAGGTTTAGTAGCAGTCGAAAATGACGCAACCGGTGACGCTTTACAGCTCGCATTGGGTATGGCAAAAGCCTGTGGATTAACTAAAGCAGGTGTTTTGGAAACCACTTTCAAGGAAGAAACCGAAACTGACCTCTTCGGTGAACAGACCGTTTTATGCGGAGGTATTACCGAACTGATCAATGCAGGATTCACAACTTTAGTTGAAGCAGGATACCAGCCTGAAATCGCATACTTCGAAACCTGTCACGAAGTAAAACTCATCGTTGACTTAATCTATGAAAAAGGTTTCGCAGGAATGTGGACAGACGTAAGTAACACTGCAGAATTCGGTGGTTTAACCAGAGGTTCCAGAATCATTACTCAAGAAGCAAAAGACGGTATGAAACAAGTTTTAACTGAAATCCAAGATGGAACATTCAAAAAAGAATGGGGCGATGAAAACGCTACCGACGGAGCTAACTTGAAAGAAATGAGAGCTGCAGAAAGTCAAAAAGACATTGAAATTGTCGGTGAAAGACTAAGAAAAGCTTGCGGATTACAAAAAGATGATTAAATTCATCTTTAAACTTTTTTTTTATTATTAATTTTTAAAAGTTATATTGTTTGGGGAGTTGTATATGACTTTTATTGGAATGGATCACGGTACTACCGGCATCTCTTTTTGCATAATGTCTGATGATGAGGAAATTCTGGACGTTTTTAAAATCGATAGGGAAGATTCCAAAAGCGGAAAGGTGTCAGCCATTGAGGAATTGTCCAAAAGATGCGATTTTAGCTCTGTTAAATTAATGGCAATCACTTACGCAATGGGTGACGGATTCAACAGGATCTTGCCCATTGACAAGGTTGAAGACAGGGGAATCTTATCTATTGCAGGTGCAGGAAAGGTTACCGGAGGCGGAACATCAGTGTTTTCCGAACTTGAAAGTTCAAACATTCCAACAATCATGATACCTGGCCTTCACAAGAATTCAACTTCACTGAACGAGCTGTTTAATGCTGCCTATTCACATCAGGCCAGTCCTGAGAAGGTGAGCATCTCATATAATGCATTGAAGGAAACCGGATGGAAAAATTTCATCGTTGCGGACATATCATCCAACAGCGTAGACATACTTATTGAGGATTCTAAAATTAAGGGGGCAATCGATGCCTGTCTCGGCGCTATGGGCATTGTCCACGGACCGATTGACCTGGAGATGATACGCGATATCGATGAAGGCAGAAAAACTGCAAACGAATGCTTTTCACATGCCGGTGCAATAAAAATAGCCGGAATCGACGGAAAGGTAGCCAACATGAAAGACCAGCTTCTGGAAAACTATGTCAACGGTGATGAAAAGGCCAAATTAGCTATTGACACATTGATAATGACCGTTGCAATGGAAATAGCCGGACTGGATGTGGTCTGTGAAAATGATATTGAAGGAATTGTTCTCACAGGTTCTGTCGGATCTGCAACCGAACCGTTTAACTTTGAAGATGAAATTAACAAATACTTCAAGGGAAAATACGAACTGAGAGCAATATCAAAGGAATCCGGAGCTATCGGTGCAGCCCAAATTGCCCGAGATGTTTTCAATGGTGAAAAAGAGATTCTGGGTATTGAAGTGGACTTAAGTTAGAAAAAAGTGGTGTTTGGGTTATTCTTTTAAGCTAACAAAAACTATGTTTCCACCTTTTAAGGTCTGTATACCATTATCGTTTTCCAAAACGATGTTTAAGTAATTGTCAATGGCTATTATTTTACCTTCAGCCTGATTGTTGTCTCTTAATTCTACAGTTACATTTTTATTTTTAAATTGGTTAAATAACCTGTTTACTTGGTCTTTGTCAGTCATAAAATTCAATCCTTTTAATGTATATTACTATTGATTTTTTAAATTTATATACTTTAATGTTTTAATATAATACTATGTCAATTAATCAATTAGAAAGCAATTTGGAAGCTATTACCAGAACAATAGCACAGCTTAAAAAAGACGGCTGCACTGATGAGAAACTATTAAACGAACTTCGTGAAGAAAGAGAAAAGATACTTAAAGATTTAAATATCTAGATATTTCTTAAAGATATCTAAATCTCCAGTCAAATCTATTTTCAGTGGAGTTATTGTTGTTTTTTGAGCCACTTTCAGTTCGTAACCGTCACTTCCCTTTTCATCTGATGTGTAAGGTTCGCCGCCTATCCAGTAATACGGACGGCCTCTCGGATCTAGTCTTTTTTCAATCACAGGAACATACATTCTTTTTCCAAGCCTTACAACTTCAAATTCATCATTCACGGGATTAGCCGGAACGTTAACGTTCAGTAAATCGATTCCTTCAGGCAATCCCTTTTTCAATACTATTTTTGCCAGTTTGTTGAGCATTTTGCAGGCAAAGTCGAAGTCTATGTCAATTTCCCCGTTTTCGAATTTTATATCATCTCTTGTAACCTCTAGGGAAATGGCTATTGTCGGAATTCCGAAGCTTGCGGCTTCAAGTGCAGCGCCTACGGTCCCGGATGTGGTCAGTTCGGCCTGGCCTATGTTGAAGCCAGTATTTATTCCTGAAATCATCAGGTCAGGCTTTTCATCCATTATTTCAAATAATCCGAGGGTAACTGCATCGGTAGGTGTTCCGTTAACGCCGTATGCTATGCTCCCATCCTTTAAAATTCTTTCACTTACTCTTAACGGTTCATATAATGTCAATGCATGTCCGATTCCGCTTTGTTGGGTTTCCGGTGCAACAACTACAGTTTCGCATAAGTCCTCTACCGCCTTTTTGCAGGCATAAATCCCTGAAGCCGTTACTCCATCATCATTACATATTAAAGCTTTCATAGTATTACTTACTTTTTCATAATTAATTAAATTTTATGTATTACTAAATTGTCTAATTTTACTATTATAGTAATACTTTTAAATATTAAAATAATAATTAATTTATACTAAAAAAGATATAGAATAACTCAATGGAGGTGTTTTTTAAGTTTTCATATTAATATAATTGCAAATGTATTTTTGTGGGAAAATGTGAATAATTAAGGAGAGTATGTTATGAGATTTTCAAGAAATATGATTTTAGCATTATTCCTTATGTTATTTTTACTTTCTGTCACAGCAGTTTCAGCTCACGATTCTGACAATCCCGGAGTTAGTATCACGACGCCGAGCGATGGTGAAGATGTATCGGGTGAAGTGGACATTAATGTAACGATTGATGACCATTACGAGACACAGCACGTTAATGTGACGATAGACGGAATTGACAGCGTCTACAATTTGAACATGCAGGACAAAAACCCCGCTGACGGTTGGAATTTTGTATGGGACACCTCAAATTGTTCAAACGGAAAATACATGATTCAGGCAAAGGCCATTAACAGTTTAGGCCTTACGGGCGAATATAACATCCTCGTAAACCTTGCAAATACCCAAAGGGATTTGAGCCTGAACGTTGAA
Organism: Methanobrevibacter millerae; assembly: GCF_900103415.1. Lineage (NCBI taxonomy): Archaea > Methanobacteriati > Methanobacteriota > Methanobacteria > Methanobacteriales > Methanobacteriaceae > Methanobrevibacter > Methanobrevibacter millerae. The sequence continues at coordinate 104,848 of NZ_FMXB01000008.1, read as the reverse complement.
GATATCTCAGTTCCAGTCAACCAAAAGGCAAACGTCATTGCAAAGCTTGTGGATGATAATTCAAAAGGGATTTCAAACAAGAATATTGAGTTTTTAATTGATGGAAATAAGTTTTCTGCGATTACGGATTCAAGCGGTATAGCAAGCGTCAGTTATACTCCCTCAAAGCCTGGAAAATACAACGTATCCACGACTTTCAGGGGAGACAATATCTACAAGTTTGCAAATACCAATTCGACTATAACGGCTTTTGAAAGCTCAATAAATTTAAACATCGATCCGATTACTGCAGAATACAAGGAAAAAATAAATTTAACTGCAAAATTAACTAGTAGTGACGATACGTCATTATCTGGCAAAACGATTGACTTTAAAGTCGACGGCGATTTTGTCGGTTCAGCTATTAGTAATGATGAAGGAATTGCTCGTTTGGAATACACCGTTTCAAAAACCGGCGGAAATTACATATACTCCGCAAGTTTGAATGAAACCGGTTCTCAGGATTCTATAACCGTTACAAATCTGTTGCATGTTCCGCAATCCGAGCTTTATGTAACCGTAACGTCCGACAGGTCAGGCGTTAAGGTTGGCGATGAAGTGGTTATAACATATAATGTTTTCAATAACGGTCCTGACAATGCAAAAAATACAATATTCAGATATACTATTCCAGAAAGTTTACAGTTCATCAGTGCCGATGTAACGACTGGTGATTTTAATTATAATCCATTAAATCGTCAGATAACTTGGAATTTAGGTTCCATTCCTGTGGGAAAATATTCCATTAACATTAAGATGTTGGCTACGCTACCTGCCAGAAATAACCTGACTGCAAGTTTATCGACTGATACTTATGATGAATCAATAAGCAATGCCGTTCCTACACGTTATCTTACTGTTGAAGGGGACGTGACAAATAACACTTCATCTAATTCATCATATTCCGGTGGATATAATAATCCAAGCTATTCCAGTCCTTTAGGGGGTAACGCTTCTGGAAACCCATTAATGCTACTAATATGTTCTCTATTAGTGATGCTTGTGGGATATAAAACTAAAAGATAAGCTTTTTCTTATCTTTTCTTATTTTATTTTTTACTTAGTAATACTTTTTTATAAATAATTAATTATGTCAGTAATACTTTTTAGATTTAAGTTATTATTATTTAAATATTATAAACACTATAATTAATTAACATCGGAGGTGTAAAAAGATTTTTTTTTTAAAAATTAGATGTTCATTGACAAATATTAGTTAAAAGCTGATAAATTTTTTAAAAAACAAATAAGAAGGAGATTAAAAAGATATGATAAAACATAAAAAGACTTTGCTTTGTTTGGCTTTGTTAATGATTGTCTTATCGATGGGCGCCGTTTCTGCTCACTTGTCTGAACAGCCTGCAGTAACAATTGAAACTCCGATACATAATACTGAGGTATCAGGCGAAGTAGAAATTGTCGCAACCGTTGAAGACCATTATACAACCGAACATGTCAATTTCACAATAGAAGGTCTCGATGATTCAAATAAGGATTATCAGACTGCGTATCAGGATAATAATTCTGAAGACGGATGGAAATATACATGGGATTCAACCCAAGTGACTGACGGAAGATATTATGTTCAAGCAAAAGCATTAAGCAGCAATGGCTTAAAAGGCGGATATAATATTCTTTTAAATGTTGCAAATGCAAAAATAGTTGATAATTCATCAAATTCATCAGTACCAGAAACAACTCCATCTGGATCTAATTCCAGTACTTCTACAGATTCAGATCTTTCATATAACTTTACTCAAATCTACGGTACCTATCTTGGTGGAGATGGTGAAGATAAGGCAAAAGGTGTTTGCACCGATGCCCTTGGAAATATTTATATTGTAATGGAAACCAATTCCAATGACTTGAACACTACTGAAGGTGTTTTCCAGGCTAATAAATCTGGCGGTAAAGATATTTATGTCGCTAAATTTGATTCTACAGGTGAATTAGTCTTTGCTACATTCATCGGTGGTTCAGGCACAGAATTTGAAAAAGACTTTAAAGTAGACTCAGAAGGTAACATTTACATAACCGGTCTTACAGCTTCAAAGGATTTCCCTACTACCGATAATGCTTTAATCAGAAACTTAAGCGGTTCACAATCTGCTTATTTAGCTGTTTTAAGTGCTGACGGTAAAAAATTAAAATATAGTACTTACCTCGGCGGTAGTAAAGTGGACAGAGGCTGGGCTTTAGTAATTGATGACGAAGGTCACGCATTCGTTCAGGGTATTACCAACTCAATTGACTTCCCTGTAACCGATAACGCTTATCAAAAAACTAAAGACGGTATTGACTGGAATGAAAACACTTCATCTGACGACATTGACTTCCAAAACAGTTTTGATTTATTCATTTCTGAAATCGACACCAACACTGGTGAATTAGTATACAGTACTTACTTCGGTGGCAGAGGTGCTGACAGCACTTACGGATCCTTGGCTGTAAAAGATAATATCGTTTACTTTGCAGGTACAACTGATTCCATTGACTTCCCTACTACTCCAAATGCAAATAGGACTGTACGTAATGTGGGTGAAGCTGACTCATTCTTAGCAGCTATCGACATTACAAATAATAATTTATTATACAGCTCTTACATTGGTGGTAGTAAGACTGATGACGGTGAAGCTTTAATTATTAGTGATGATGGTTTCCTATACTACGTCGGTGATACCTGGTCCGATGATTTCCCAACAACAGAAACCGCTTACCAAAAAACCTATGGTGGTGTTGGTGACAGTCTTTCAGGTGGAGATATCTTCGCCATGAAATTCGATACCAGCGACTGGAGCATTATCTATTCAACCTACATTGGCGGTAACGCTGATGAAGGTGGAAGAGCAATTGCGCTCGATAAGAACGGCAACCTTATTATTGGTGGTATGAGTCAATCCAGCGACTATCCTGTCACCGATGATGCATATCAAAAAGAGAAAAACGGTCCTGAATATAAAAAAGACCCACAGCAACACGCTGACTACTACACTGTAGATGCCGTATTGGCTGTATTAAACCCTGAAGGAAGCGATTTGGTATACAGTACATTCTATGGCGGTGACTACGGTGAATTCATTATGGGCATGTATTTATTTGACGGAGGAATCATTTTACAATTAAGAACTTACTCTGATGACTTATGGGTTTCAGAAAACGCATATCAAAAAGAAAAAGGTAACGATACTTACAACCCAAGTTTAGATTATATCGGAACCATTTATGAAGATTACTACGCAAACAGAACAATCTATAATATGGACACCTACTTCGGTGTTTTCTTATTCTATGATAACACTACCTTAACCGTAAGCAATGAAACTGTCGGCATTAATCAAAATGCTAACATAATTTTAAACTTGACTTCAAACAGAGGAGCTCCATTAGCTAACGCAGAAATTAAAGTTACAATCGGTAAAGAAGATTACACCGTTGTCACAAATGACGAAGGTATTGCAAAAGTAACCACTTTCTCAAGCTCCGAATATGGCGTATACTCCGTTGCAGCTAGCTTTAAAGGTGATGAATTTTATGGTGGAAGCGACGCTGAAGCTATAGTCAACGTTACAGAATCTTCCTTGCTTCCTACCTATGCTACCTACCTCGGTGGTAATGGTGAAGATAAGGCTAAAGGTATTTTCACAGATGCTGAAGGAAACATTTATGTTGTAATGGAAACCAGCTCCAACGACTTGAACACTACTGATGGTGTTTTCCAGGCTAATAAATCCGGTGGTAAAGATATTTACGTCGCTAAATTTGATGCTAACGGAGAATTGGTCTTTGCTACATTCATCGGTGGTTCAAGCACTGAATTTGAAAAAGACTTTAAAGTAGACGCAGAAGGTAACATTTACATAACCGGCCTTACAGCTTCAAAAGATTTCCCTACCACTGAAAATGCTTTAATCAGAAACTTAAGCGGTTCACAATCTGCTTATTTAGCTGTTTTAAGTGCTGACGGTAAAAAATTAAAATACAGTACTTACCTCGGCGGCAGTAAAGTGGACAGAGGCTGGGCTTTAGTAATTGATGACGAAGGTCACGCATTCGTTCAGGGTATTACCAACTCAATTGACTTCCCTGTAACCGATAACGCTTATCAAAAAACTAAAGACGGTATTGACTGGAATGAAAACACTTCATCTGACGACATTGACTTCCAAAACAGTTTCGACATTTTCATTTCTGAAATCGACACTAACACTGGTGAATTGGTATACAGTACTTACTTCGGTGGAAGAGGTGCTGACAGTACTTACGGTTCATTAGCCGTTAAAGATGACATTGTTTACTTCGCAGGAACCACTACTTCCATTGACTTCCCTACCACTCCTAACGCAAACAGAACCGTACGTAACGTTGGTGAAGCCGATTCATTCTTAGCTGCCATTAACATTACAGACAACACTTTATTATACAGTTCATACATTGGTGGTAGTAAGACTGATGACGGTGAAGCTTTACTTATCAGCGACGACGGTTTCTTATACTACGTTGGTGATACTTGGTCCGATGACTTCCCAACCACCCCTAATGCATTCCAAAGAACCTATGGTGGTGTTGGTGACAGTCTTTCCGGTGGAGATATCTTCGCAATGAAATTCGATACCAATGACTGGAGCATTGTCTATTCAACCTATATCGGTGGTAGCGCTGATGAAGGTGGAAGAGCTATCGCACTCGATGAAAACGGTAACCTTGTTATTGGTGGTATGAGTCAATCCAGCGACTATCCTGTCACCGATGATGCTTTCCAAAAAGAGAAAAACGGTCCAACTTACAAATATGACCCACAACAGCACGCTGACTACTACACTGTAGACGCTGTATTAGCTATCTTAAATCCTGAAGGAAGCGATTTAGTATACAGTACCTACATCGGAGGCGACTACGGTGAGTTCATTATGGGTATGACATTAATTGACGGCGGTGCCATTTTACAGTTCAGAACTTACTCTGATGACTTGTGGGTTTCAGAAAACGCATATCAAAAAGAAAAAGGTAACGATACTTACAACCCAAGTTTAGATTATATCGGAACCATTTATGAAGATTACTATGCAAACAGAACAATCTATGACATGGACACCTACTTTGGAGTATACCTGTTCTCAGCACGTCCAACCGCTATAAACAATCTGGTACCTGAATACACCAGCGTTCCTACAATACAGGCTGGCGTTGAAAACACATTGACCTTAACAGTTACTAATGACAAATTCGCAAACAATGCCGATGTCATCGTTAAAGTTATTTGTGATAATGAAACTATCTTTGAAGAAGAAATAGCTAACTATACAAAAGATACATATGAATTTGTATTCGTTGATCCTACCATCAGGCCAATCGACGAAACCACAGTTAACGGCGCTAACAACACTCAAGCGGTATATACAGTAATCATTGAAACCAACGGAACCAAAATCAACACTACAGATTATTCATTCCCTGTCCTATACAACGGTTACTTAGGTAAGGACTTTGAATATCTATCTGATGATGAAGGAATTATCCGTGTATACGAAATTACCGGCGATGTCGTTATTGCAAACTCAGATGTTTCCGCATACATGGGAACCGGTGCAACAACAAGAAACGAAACCTTGCCTGCTGAATACGACGGCAAAGTTGTAGACGCTTTACTTTATGTCTCATATAACTGGGATAAAGTTGCAGGCGGCGACTTCAATACATGGAATATTACATTCAACAATGTAACTATTGCTCCTATCGCTTCATACCGTGATCAAGGTAATTTAGGTAAATACGGTGCATATGGCTACGGTTTAGTTGTTTACAACGTAACTGATTTAGTCAAATCCGGTGACAACATTGTCGCTCTCAGCAAAATCGCTAAAAACAGCGCTGTTTATCCAAGCTCATTATTAGTATTGACTGATGCAAACGAAACATCTAACGTTAAAACAGTTTACATTTATGAAAATGCAGATTTACTTGCAAATTCATACAGCAAAAACTTAATTGCCGGTGCTTCAACCTTCTTCGATGATATCGATCCAAACGCTATTGTAAATGCAACCTTATACGTATTTGCAGCAAGCGCTCAAAAAGGTGAAGGAAACATCATATTCAATGATAACATTTCATCAGATGTATGGAACGGTACATCCAACACCTTAGACATGTTTGAATGGGATATTACCGATATCATAGAATCAAACAACGAATTGTTCTTCGATGCTACAGGTTCAACTATCTTGGCTTTACATCAAATTATCGTTGTTGAAAGTGAAGACCACATTGTAATTGACGCTCCTGATGTAGAAAAATACTACAAAGGACCTGAAAGATTAGTTGTTTACGTAACAGACAACAGAGGAAACGTACTTGCCAACCAGTCCGTCAACATCACAATCAACGGTGTAACTTACACCAGAACCACTGATGAAAACGGTACTGCAAGCATGGGTTTAGGATTAAACAGTGGTATCTATGAAGTAATTGCTTCTGCTGGAAATTCAAGCTATGAATCCACCGTAACAATTTTACCAACCGTATACGGCGATGATATCGTTAAGGTATTCAAAAACGGAACCCAATACTACGCTACTTTCCTTGACACTGAAGGTAACTTCCTGGCTAACGGAACTGAAGTAACATTCAACATCAACGGTGTAATGTACAAACGTTACATTAACGGAACTGAAGGTAAAGCAAGATTAAACATCAACTTGCCACAAGGAGAATACGTAATCACTGCAATCAACCCTGTAAACGGTGAAATGGGAGCAAACAACATTACAGTATTGCCTTCAATCACTAACAATGAAAATCTGGTAAAATACTACAAAAACGAATCACAATACTACGTAACCATTATCGGCGATGACGGAAACCCTGTCGGTGAAAACGTAACCGTTAAATTCAACATTAACGGAGTATTCTACGAAAGGAAAACCAACGCTTCAGGTGTTGCCAGAATGAACATCAACCTGGAACCTGGTAACTACATCATCACTGCCGAATACAATGGTTGCAGAGTATCAAACAACATTACCGTATTGCCTGTGTTAAACGCAACTGACCTAACCAAGAAATACGGTACTCCTGATCCGTTCGTTGCAACTTTAGTTGATGGTACAGGCGCTCCATATGCCGGTCAAAACGTAACCTTCAACATCAACGGTGTCTTCTATCAAAGAACCACCGACGACGCTGGTAACGCCAAGTTAAACATTAACTTGATGGCTGGAGAGTACATTATTACTTCAAGCTACAATGGAGCAAACATTGCAAATAAAGTTACAGTAACTGCATAGAGGTTTTCAAACCTCTCTTTTTTATTTTTTTGAGGTGTTGGAATGAAAAGGAAAATAATGCTTTTATTTGTTGTTGTAGTTGGAATCTGTTTGTGCATGTCTTTTGTAAGCGCTCATCCCGGTCACGAAGGACCTCATCCTGAAGAGGTAACAAGTACTGGTGGAGAGGCATCAAGTGCACAGCCTGTTGAAAGCGCTCCGGCTGCAAGTTCATCCGGTTCATCCGGTTCTGGCGGTTCTTCCAGTTCAGGAAGTTCAGGCAGTTCTTCAAGCTCCGCAAGCTCTTCAAGTTCCAGTGACTCAAGCAGCTCTTCTGCTTCTTCCACAACTGGAACACAATCAAATTCAACCAATACTACCAATGCAACAAATAACGTTACTGCAAACAATACTGCAAACAATACAACGGCCGCTACACAAAACAGCGGTTTTGATTTCACTACTATTGGTATAATAGCAGTAATACTCGTTGTTTGTATTGTCGGCTTTGTAATGTACAGAAAAAGATAATTGAAAATTATTTTTTTTCTTTTCTTTTTTTTTAATGATAAAGTTTAATAATAATCTTTTTAATAAATTATAATATTGAAACACATAGGGTGGAACTTTGGAAAAACCACAGTTGATTAATTTTATTGCGAAAGTTTTGGAGGATTCTGGTTTTAAAGTATATAAGAACTTTAAGACATCACAAAGGGTTATAGATATATATGCTGTATTGCCAACAACAATTGGCGATTTTGGTGTAGTTTTGGCATGTAACAATTATGATAAGGAATTCGAAGTCGGAATAGATTTATTGAAGGAAATGGAGGATGCCGCAGAAAGCCTTAAAGCTTCTAAGGTGGCTGTTGTGACATCAGCTTACTTTAATAATCAGGCTACAAATTATGCCCTTAGAAAAAACATTAAATTGGTTGACAGGGATAATTTAACCGAACTGGCTAAAAAATATCAGAACGATACTCAGCAGACTACTCTGGACAGCAGCGACTACTCTACCGGTGATGTTTCATACGTTGAAGATGAATATCCGGAATACACTTATGACGCATCCGATATGGATTATATAATGCGCAGAAGAGACGAAAACCCTATTGTCTATAAAAATACCTTATATCCTCAGGTGGAAGAGTACAACTCCTCAAAATCAAGGTTCTCTTTTTTAAACAGGAGAAAAAAACAGCAAAATGGCAGATTATATCCTGCAGACCTGTATAACCGCAATTACAATTACAATTCAGGCCCTTCATGGTTTGACCGCCTTCAGCCTATTTTAAGCAACCCTATAGTCACGATTATCCTGGTTGTAGCAATTTCATACCTGCTGTCTTACCTTTTCGGCAATATTTTAAAAATAGATTACGGTATCAGCGGATTAATTGAAATGATAGTGGCTTTGGCGCTGTCCTATGGTTTAACGTTCATGTTTGTCGACAGATCAAGATTCTTCATTACCCGAGGAACGATAATATTCTTCATTTCTCTTATAATCTTGATAATATTGATATTCGTATAGTTGCATTAATTTGCAGCTTCAAACTTATTTTTTCAATGCCAGAACTATCACTATAAGTCCCAGAAGGTATAAAAACCATATCATTATGTCGGTCGGTCCCGTTTCAATCCATATCAGCGTGTGGGTTAATATTATTGAATAGATTCCGATTCCGATCTTGTTTTTAGCCAGGGTATGCATTATTTTAAGGAATGCTCCCATAAAAAGCATCTGAATCGTAAGGCCCACATATCCGAAATCAAGCATCACAGGTCCGAATAATGTGGATGTCAGGCAGACGTCATAGTGAAGTACGTAATTGCCTATAAACGATCTAGGACTTCCTGATGAAAATATCATTGACAGTATATGTCCGTGGGTCGTACCTGCCAATGGAATGATTTTTTCAAGGACTTCAAGGGTAAATGCAAGCCTGTAGAATACCAGCTCGATTGGATTGAGCATCCATTTTTGCGTAGCTATTGACTGTGATGCGATATAGCCGATGCCTATCGCTCCGATTGCAATCAGTATAACGAATGCAATTCCCATTTTCCGGGAGATTTTCCCGATATAAAACATGGTGATGAAGACGCTTGCTAAAATTCCGATTACTGATGTCCTGTATCCGTTAAGTCCAAAGACTAATGCTCCGAGAAGAACAAGAATCAGGTACTTTCTGTCATAGTATTTTGCGATTAGAATGTTAATTAATATAAGAAATAGTGGATATGCAACTCTCCAGAGGTTTGTGGTTGCGTTTGATTTAAGAACGCTGTTGAACAGCGGTATTCCTCCAAGAAGAACCATGTTAAGGCTTTGAAGAATCAGCGCAAGTATGATGAATGCAATCAGTATCCTTTCAGAAAAGATATCTATCTCATTGGGGTTTTGAGCTTTAAACTTTTTGGAAGTTATAAATACTGCAATAACAAAGAGAAAAGTTGCAAATAATACTGTTAATATGGTCTGCGTATTCAGGGGGTCTTCAAACCTGTAGTTGAAGGAGCCCACGTATCCCATCGCCAGAACTATCAGGATGATGATTGCCACGATATATGGATGGAAAAAGTCTATTTTTCTAAGGCTGAAAGACATAGGTTTCCTCCAAAGTTAGGCATTGCCGCAACATGGGTGTGGACATAGCTTGCCAGAGTATTTCTTTCCATAAATCCGTCCATAAAGTCATATGAACCTTTACCGCGCGTAATTTTGAAGGCAAAGCGGTGCTGTGGTTTGTCGACAATCACCTTTGAGTAGTGGAATTCGTGGCCGTGGAAAACCTCGCCCTTTTTGGAGATGATGTTGTCCTCCTGGACTTCGGCTATGGTATATTTCAGTGCCTGCACACGATCTGTCAAAACTGACTTGTAAGGATATACATCTACAACTTTATCTTCATGGATGGAATTCATAAGATACATTAAACCGCCACATTCGGCAAATATGGGACGGTTGTCAAGGTGGAAGTCCTTGATATCTTTAAGCATACTTTCATTTAAACTTAGTTCTTTTGAAAAGAGTTCGGGATATCCTCCTCCGATGTATAATCCGTCTATGTCGGGCAGATTTTCATCCTTTAAAGGTGAGAAATATTCCACTTTGGCACCGTTTGCCTCAAGGGATTCTATGTTTTCCTTATAATAGAAATTGAAGACTTCATCATATGCAACTCCTATTTTCACCTTTTTGGAGTTTAGCTTGTTCCAGATAGGCTCCAGATTGGAATCAATCTTTGGAGCGGTCCTGGCGATTTCAACCAGACGGTCCAAATCTATGGAGTTCTTTATGGTTTCACACCAGATGTCAATGAACTTCAGTGAATTTTCCCTTTCCCGTGCAGGAACAAGGCCTAGATGCCTCTGTTCGATGGAAATACTGTCGTCACGCACAATTCCTCCGATAACTTCGGTGCCGGTAATCTCTTCAATTGATCTTTTGGTTTTTTCGTAATGAGCCTTATTTTTAACTTTATTCAGTATGACACCAGCAATGTTTATTTCAGGATCTAAAGTCTTGAATCCCAAAACCAGGGCTGCGGCGCTTTTAACAAGGCTTCTTGAATTGATGATTAATATGACAGGAGCCTTAAGTGATTTGGCGATTGAAGCGGTACTTCCGATATCATTAACGGAGTCAATTCCTTCGTAAAGTCCCCTCACGCCTTCAATTACTGCAATATCCTTGCCATCCATGCCTTTAATGAAGGAGTCCCTGACCTGTCCGTCATGCATGAAAAAGGAATCCAGGTTTCTGGAGGTGTTTCCGGTAGCCAGAGTGTGGTAGGACGGGTCGATATAATCAGGTCCGACCTTGAATGGCTGAACGTTGTATTTCTCGGATAATGCTTTCATGATTCCAGTTGCAATCGTCGTCTTTCCGACTGCACTGCCGGTTCCTGCTAAAATGATTCTCATAAATAATAATTTATTTTGATAATATATTATCTTTTTTAAATTTCTGCGAAAATCGTTTTTTTAAATACATTTTATATAAGATTAAATTCAAAAATTAAATCATAATATATGGTGGTCAAATGAGAATACTATTGATTCATTCTGATTATTTAAATTACAATGTTAAAAAGAAGACACCTGTAGCTGAAGAAATCGAAGAGGCCAAACATGACGGTTCCTTTGATGATTCTTTAGTAGTATTTACAGCTGTTGAAAAAGAAGACGAAGATAATCCACAAGGAATTGTTCAAAACTTAGTTAAGGAAGTTTTAAAAACCAATGACCAAGTTTCAGCAGAAAACATTGTCATATACCCGTACGCTCACTTATCTTCCTCATTAAGCTCACCTAAAGTGGCCGTTCAAATCCTGAAAGATGCGGAAGAAGCACTTTTGGCTGAAGACTTAAATGTTGTAAGAGTCCCGTTCGGATGGTATAAGGCATTTGAAATCTCCTGTAAAGGTCACCCGTTAAGTGAACTTTCAAGAACGATTACTGCGGAAACGGAAGAAGAGAAAATTGAAAGAAAACCTTCAAAATGGCAGATTCTTGAAAACGACAAAATCACTCAGATTGAAGACTTCAAGTTCGACAACAAGGCATTCAAGCAGCTAGTCGATTATGAATTGGGCCAAGGTGCATCCGATGAAGGGGAACCTCCTCACGTAAAGCTGATGCGTGAAAAGGAAATCTGTGACTATGAGCCTGCATCAGACGTTGGAAATCTCCGCTGGTATCCGAAAGGAAAACTTATCCGGGATTTGCTTGACGATTACGTTTATGATCTGGTAGTGGAACGTGGCGCAATGCCTGTTGAAACTCCGATTTTCTATGATTTAGACAATCAGGCAATTTACGAGCACGCATACAAGTTCGGTGAAAGGCAATACAGAACCGATACCAAAAGAAAGCTGATGCTCAGGTTCGCAGCATGTTTCGGCGCATTCAGATTAATGAGCGATTCATTCCTGACCTGGAAAAACCTGCCTGCCAAGATTTTCGAATTGACGCATTACAGTTTCCGTTACGAGAAAAAAGGTGAAGTCGTTGGTCTTAAAAGACTAAGAGCATTTACCATGCCTGATTTCCACTCTTTCTGTGCTGACGTTCCTGCATCACTTGAGGAATTTGCAGCCCAAACCGACATGTGTTTGAGAACCGGAAAAGACTTGAATCTTGACTTTGAAGTCATTTTCAGGGCAACCCAGGATTTCTTCGACGAAAACGAGCAATGGATGTATGAAATCGCATCAAAATTCAACAAGCCTATCCTTTTGGAGATTTTACCTGAAAGGCATCATTACTGGGTCTGCAAAATCGATCTGGCAAACATTGACTACTTAGGCCGTCCAATTGAAAACCCTACTGTTCAGATAGACGTTGAAAGCGGTAAAAGGTTCGACATCGAATATCTGGGCGAAGACGGCAATCAGCACAACCCTACAATCCTTCACTGTTCTCCAACAGGAAGTATCGAAAGGGTATTATGTGCAATGCTTGAAAAGACTGCCATTGAGCTGAACGAAAAGTCTCCAATGCTTCCTGCATGGCTTAGCCCTATTCAGGCCAGAATAATTACCGTTGGAGAAGCTCACGAAGAGTTTGCAAACGAAATCTATGAAAAAATCAACGCTTCCAATATCCGTGTCGATATAGACGACCGTGACGAAAGCGTCGGCAAGAAAATCAGAAGCGCAGCAAAAGAATGGATTCCATACATTTTTGTCATCGGAGACAAGGAAGCAGAATCCGGCAGATTCCAGGTTACCGTTCGTGAAACCGGTGAAAAAGTTGATATGGATGTAGATGAATTAATTGCTGAGATTTCTGCAAAAACTGAAGGCATGCCTTTCAGAAAACTGCCTTTACCAAAAGATATTTCAAAAAGGATTAATTTCCAATAATTATATTTATAAATAAAAATAAAATTTAATAATGTTATTATATAACGGAGGAATTTAATGGACCCAATGTATAGAATAGGAGAAGCTCTTATTGGAGATGGCCCGGAATTAGCACACATCGATTTGCTGATTGGTGATAAATTCGGACCTGTTGGTCAGGCTTTCGCTAATGGATTATCCAACCTTTCAATCGGACACACTCCATTAACAAGCGTAATCAGACCAAACTTAATGACTAAACCAGCTACTTTAATTATTCCTAAAGTAACTGTTGGCGATTTAAGCGATGCTAGTAAAATATTCGGACCTGCACAGACAGCTGTTGCAAGGGCAGTGGCTGATGCGGTAGAAGACGGCTACATACCAAAAGACATTGTAGAAGACATTGTCATTAACGTAAGTGTTTTCATAGATCCGTCTGCCGAAGATTTCAGAAAAATTTATCAGTATAATTATGGTGCAACCAAACTTGCTATCAGAAGAGCTATGGAAGGTTACCCATCAATTGAAAAGGTTCTTGCAGAAAAAGACCGTGGAACCCACCCAATCATGGGATTCAGAGTACAAAAACTCTGGTCTCCACCTTACCTGCAAGTTGCACTTGACCTTGACAGCAAAGAGGCAATGGCAAGAATCCTCAACGACATTCCGGACAAGGAAAGGGTTCTTATCGAAGCCGGTACCCCTCTCGTCAAGAAATTCGGTGTCGGTGTAGTTGAAGACATCAGGGCTCTTCGCCCATCAGCATTCATCATTGCCGATTTGAAAACCTTGGATGTCGGCCGTGTTGAAATCAAGATGGCAGCTGACGCTACAGCCGATGCAGTAGCTATTTCCGGTTTAGGAACCATAGAATCAATTAAAAAAGCAATTCACGAAACCCAGAAACAGGGAATCTACGCTATCCTGGACATGATGAACGTCAAAGACTTCGAGGCAAAATTATCACAACTGCCTGACGATTTAAAACCTGATATCGTACTGTTACACAGAAACGTCGACCTTGAAACCTATAAGGCTGAAAAAGGTGAAGACATCAGTGAAATGACTGAATGGGGTAACATCAAAAAGATTAAGGAAATCATTGGCGATGGCCTCATAGCAGTTGCCGGCGGAATCACTCCGGAAAACGTCGAAGAAGCCATTGACAAAGGTGCAGACATTATCATTGCAGGAAGATACATCATCGGTTCAAGGGATGTAAGAAGATCCGCACAGGACTTCCTGGCTCATTTCCCACCTGACCCGGATAACATGAGACTTGCAATGGATGAAGACGAACAGGTAAATTAGATTAATTTCTAATTTATTTTTCTATTTTTTTTTAAAAAGAGGTTATTTTTATGGGTTTTTGCAATTCATGCGGCAGACCTATCGTTAAAGAGGATTACGGAACAAACAAAGATGGCAGTTTAAACCCCGAATTCTGCAAGGACTGCTTTCAGGACGGCGAATACACCGAACCTGACATTACCTTAACGGAGATGATTGTACGTAAATCCGAAGAGATGATGGAAAAAAATCCAAGATTGCCCGAAACCGTCGCTACAGGAATTACAACTAATTTTATCCCTGCGCTTAAAAGGTGGAATCCTGAATTTCAGGACGATTACGAATTTTAATGTTCATTATTTAAAATAAATTCTTTGACTTTGCTTGCTATATATTCGTCACGGCTTCTGGATGATTTAAGGATATACAGCTCTTCTTCCAAGTCATTGTATTTGTCGACCAGATCGTTATATTCAAGGCGCAAGTCATCATAATCCTTTTCCAAATCTTCATTTGCGGTAAACATTTCGGCGTATGAAGTTTTGGTGTTGAGATTTTCCTGCTTGAGCTGGTCGTATTTGTCGCTGACCTTATCATAGCTGGTTTTAATATCATCATTTTTCTCTTTCAGCGTGGAGCATTTGCTTTTGAGGTTTTTATTCTCTTCTTTAATGCTGGTGTATTTGGTTTTGAGATTCTCGTTTTCTATTTTCATGTTGACGTATTTTGTCTTGAGATTCTCATTTTCCTCAATCAATCTAGAATGTTTGGTTTTTATATTGGCGTTTTCTTCCTTTAAAAACGAAACTGCATCATTTTTAGTATCAGAATTAATGCTTTCCAAATTATTTATTTCGTTTTCTTTAGCGTGAAGCTCTTCTTTAAGTTCTTCTATTATTTTTTCATATTCTGAAGGATTTGCATCATTTAATAATTGCTCCAATTTTTCCACTTCCAACATATACAAATAAGTAGCTACCTTATTAGCGTTCAATTCTTCTTCTAGATTGTAAAATTCTTCCATTTCGGATTCTGGAATAATAAGGACTTCTTCCTGATTATTGTAGATATCTTCATTTTTAGGCACGGTAATTTGTATCTGCTCCGTAATGTATTTCTTTTTTTCACCATTTTTCAGAGTTCTGTGATACTCCCTTGAATATTTCTTTACTACTCCATGCCCTATTTTCATAAAATTCCTCAATAATCACTATTATATATAGTTTATGTTATTTAGACATTATAAATATTTTGTTGCCTTATATGCTTTTTTCTGAAATTTTGTTCATCGAAATATCAATTTTCTAAAAATAAGAGTATTAATATTGTTTGAACTAAAATATATTATCATGAAAGTTTTTGGAATTTGCGCAAGTCCCAGAAGCGCCACGACAGAATATGTTACTAAAAATGCCTTGGATAAGCTAAAAAGTCACGGTTTTGAAACAAGTCTATTTACATGTGCTGGAAAAACGATTAAACCCTGCATGCACTGTGACTACTGCTTAAAGAACAAGAAATGCATCATTGAAGACGACATGCTTGAGGTTTATGAAAATCTGCAGGAAGCCGACGGCATTATCCTTGCAACTCCAATTCAAAGCGGAGGCATATCAAGCAATATGGCAGCCATCATGGACCGAACAAGGGCTTTGGAAGCTGTTGATTACAATCTTTTAAGGGGAAAAATCGGCATGAGCATCGCTGTTGGAGGAGACCGTACCGGCGGACAGGATTTTGCCCATTTGAAAAATATTACTTATTTCATGATTCACGGAATCATTCCGGTAAGCGGCGGGCCTTTCGGATCAAACCTTGGTGCTTCCTTCTGGTCAAATGATAATATGGAAGATATAAAAAAAGATGAATATGGGATGGAGTCCCTTGATAGGACTTTGGTGGAATTTGAAAAGTTTTTGAAAAAATATATTTAGGTTAAAAAACCTAAATTAATTTTTCTTTTTTGATATTAGCACGCCGCCTGCAACGCCGATGATTAAACCTATTACGATTCCCATAGCCAACGGCATAGCAAAGCCCATGCCATTATCGCTTTCAACGTTTCCCGTTGGGGCGTTAATAATATCCTTTAATCCATGAAGTACGGTGTCGTTTGTAACGTCATCGACCACGATTATTCTTTTTGCCATTTCGCTGTGGTTTTTCACAAAGTCGTTACCGATGTCCTGATATGCGGTCATCAGTATTCTCTTGTTTGTATTGTTCACGCTGTGCTCAAGAATGTGGGCAACTTCATCTGCGGAAGTAAATTTGTAGACGCTGATGTTTATTCCGTTTGCATCAGCCAAATCTTTAACGAATTGTCCATTGGTTTCATTTGCAATAACCATTGTATCTGCGGTGACGTCAACGCCGTGAGCTGATACTGCGGCCATTGTAAGCAGTAAGACCAATGCCATAATTGATATCTTTAAATATTTCATTTCTATCACCTAAATTTTTTTAATTTCCATTATTTCAGGTTTTATTTTTTCAATTGCAGTAATAATTATCACATTTGCAAATCCTTCTATTATTGATATGAACAGGTAGAAAGGTATTAACGTTGCAAGAAGCACGTCAAAGTTCATTGCACCGGAAATCAATAAAACGGCCACCTGTCCAAAAGTGGCGGCCATTATTCCTATTATCGTTGATGCGAATATTGCAAACTTCTTATTCAAATCCTCAAGCAGCATGAAGAACGCATAGCATACGTAGGACAATATCAGTCCCATTACAATGAAATTCGCTCCCAGTATCGTGATTCCGCCCATATTAAGCATAATCGCCTGCATCAAAAGGCTTATGAATGAAACAATACTTGAGCTCAGAGGCCCGAGCAGAATCGCCACAAGCGGTATCAAAAAGAAGTGTATCGGAACGCCCAGCGGTGAAGGAATTGACAGGGAAGTTATTGTAATTGTAAACACGCTGAAAATAGCGATTGAAACTATCCTTTTTTCCTTTTGCTCATCCTTTGAGAATTTATAAAAGAATATGCAAACTATTATTAATGTAATAACCCAGTAAATGATTGCTTGATTCAAGGGTACTATTCCGTCAGGTAAATGCATTTAATCACCTTATTCTTAACTTTATTATTATTTGTATATTAATTTTTTTAAGAAAAGTATTATTTAAATTTTATTTATTTTATTATGCTTAATTTGTGGAAATCTAAATCGATTTTATTTTATTCGTATTAAATCTAACAAATAATATAATTATTGTTATATTGTGAATAAACATTGCTTATTTTTAAGATATAACATTGTTAATAGTATTACTAAAATTATTTGGCCAATGTCAGGCATTTTTTTAAAAAAATTTTAATTTCCATTGTTTATTTTTATATTAATTTAATCAACATGTCTTTTTATATCTATTTCGTGTTCAAATTTATTTATTTAATTATTAAACTGTTATAATTTGTTTTAATGTTTTGATTTTCTCGAAAAAGTAATACTTTTTTTAATTTTTTAATACTTATGATAATAACTATATTTATATTATTATTACTAAATAAATTATCCTTGTATTAATGTCCTGATAGACATGATACAATTATATATACAAATGGGAGGCTAAATTATTAGAAAACAGTTATTTTTACTTTTATCTATTGCAATGTTAGCATTATTTGTAATAGGTGGAGTATCTGCACAGGATGTTGATGATGCTTCCGATATTCTATTAGTCGATTCACCTTCTCAAGTTAACATTGACGTAAACTATGAATTTACTAATGATAATGGAAAGATAACACCAACATTTGATGCTGTGAACGCTACTGTCGAATCTCAGGATTACGATAGTGCAAACAAATATTATAATGTTAAAGTTAATTCTACACAGGCTTCAGACAAGCTTAATATTTCTATTTCCGCTCCTGGTTATTTAAGTCAATACAAACTGTTTGATGCCAACGGCGCATCTCCTGTAAAAGTCGACATGATAGCCAGTGACGCTTACAAATTAGGTCATGATGTAACTGCAAGGGCAGATGCATTGCTTAATTTCAAGGAAGCGGATGCAGTATTAGCTATTACTACTGCTGGCGTACCTAAATTAAACGGTAAAACCAGTGAAGCCGCATTTGATGGAATTCTTAACTATGCTACCGATTATATTTCTTATGGAAGAGGTAACATATTGATGTTACGTCAAACCGCTGTAGATCCAATTGATTTCTGTTTCGTAGTTAAAAAAGGAACTGAACTTACAGCAGCAATTTTCTTAAACGGAAAGACTGAAGAGGTATATCTCGGTACTATATCTGAATACATGACCACTTCACAATGGAATGCATTGTTTAAAGCGGTTGGTGGTGAAAACGCATTTTCATTCGCCAGTCTGGCAAATGGATGGTATGATGGTGTTACTTTTGACGTATTGCAGGAAGCAGCTTTCCACGGACACATCTGTGAAGGAACTCTTGGCGGATACACAATAACTAAAGCGTTACTACAATATTATCCTCCAATTCAAGAAACTGGAAACGGATTACAATCTCCTGGAGACATTACCTCTTATAAGGTATTGGGTATTCCTGGTGATTCATCCAACGATGCTGTAATCTTTTTCTTAGATGCAACTTCCGGTAAAACATCTTATGTCGGTTTTAATACCACATCTACCGGCGCTACTGAAAACATGATTGGTTTCATCCGCTGGAACGGTCAAACTAACAAGGGAACCATTATCGTAATGGAATACGACTCCGATGCAAACAAAGCATTGTTCGAAAAAGAAACCGGAATCACCGGTGACGGCAGTTTAGAACAATTAAAATACAACACCTGGTGGATTAACAGAATCTATGATAATCCGGCAAGTCTTGTTAACATTTTAATTGAAAAGGAAAACCTGACCAAAGAACAATACTTATACCTCGTCGGTGTTACTGATGACGATGATGACGGTGAAGGTCACGTTATCAACGCAACCAATTCCCACGGTTTGGACTATGCTTACATTCAAAGCTTGGACTTGCCTAACGCTACCCGTGACAACGTTATCGCTCATAAAGGTTCATTAACCTATGATGACTTCAAAGCTATCGGTCAGCAAGCTGCAAAAACAGCTATTGACATTTACGAAAACGAACTGGGCGTTAAAATCCGCAAGGACATGCCTAATTTGATGGTAATGACCTCAGCAGGTTACGTAATGATTAATGAACAGTCAACTGAAGGATGCTGGGACGGTTTATTTGAAGAGTTAGGATCAAGATTATCCAGAAAAACATTACTTCCGGACCACAAAGCTATCTGGACTCCATTATGGTTTAATTTCATATTAAAACAGGATGACGGATCCTTAATGAGCATTTACATGAGATACAATGCTGACGGTACATTTTATGTCGGTCAATACAACGGATCTAAAGTCTACAATATCAATATGACAACCTTAAACAATTCAGCCATTTCAGGCGGAATCAGTAAAGAAGCTTATATTGACGGCAATTACTTCAGTATCCAAAGTATTTCCAATGCATGGTCAGCAGAACCTTCATTCGAACAGATAATGTCATTCCTGTTCCACAATCACGCATGTCCGGGTGTACAGCCAGGATTCTTTATAGTTGATTACATTCAGGAAAATTTCCCATTGAATGAAAACCAATCCTACATTTACATCGCAAACGAACAGTACTGTAAGGACGACAGTCTCGAGTACATTTTGGATGTATCACCTGGTTTAGGTAATTATCTCGTTCAGAAATTGACAAGCGATGAATATAAAGGCGCTGACGATTTGGATGAAGAAGGTATTTTAATCATTTGGGATTCAGCCAACAATATTGGTCAGGCAGTTTCCATCTCTTACCAATGGCCTAGCCCAGATTTAAGTGGTTACGTTACTTCCGAATCCAAAAGAGCTGCACAGATTCAAGCATTCATTGACCTGTACAACGGCAATGAAAACCCAATCTTGACTGAGAATTATCATAAGGTAGCTCACAACGACAGCAGATGGATTACAGAAGAACAGTTACAAACCATTCTCTCCGGAGGAGAAGGCAGCAGCCTTAAATATCTAAGAAGTTTGGATGATATCAGTAAAGAAGATCTCTTAAAACAGATTGCTGAGAAAAATAATCAAAACAACAAAGAAGAATCAAACGGTACCAACACAAACACCAATACTGATTCTAATACCAATACTGATTCAAATGCAAACAGCAACGCTCAATCAAACAGCAATGCAAATGCAAACCCTTCAAGCACTCAGCAAGCTATTCCTTCCAGAACAACTACCCAAAGTAGTTATTCTAGCGTAGGCGTTTCAAGCAGTCCTGTAAGAACTTCAACTCAGGCATCCGAAGACACTTCATCCGAAAGTTCAGATGAAACTCCGTCTGACGAAAAATCATCCGACAGCTCAAAATCCTACGAGATTGAAAAGAAACCGGTTTCTAAATCTGGAGACAATAATCTTGTCTATGCTGTTATCGGAGCATTGATTATCGGTGCTTTGTTCGGTGTAGGATATATGAAAACTAGAAAAGACTAAATTTCAAGTAAAGGTTATTTTTAAAATAATCTTTATCTTTTTTTATTTTTAAGGTGATTTTAATGAAATACAAGTATTTGACGATTCTGATTACATTGATATTCGTTTTTTCATGCTTCAATGGTGTTTTTGCACACCCCGGCCATGGAACGGAATATGTTGAGGAGGTCTCATCTTCAGATTCAAGTCCTGCTCAGTCAGCTCCGGCTTCTTCATCAGGCGGTGCATCAAGTCAGTCTTCAGGCTCTTCACAGTCTGCGGCTCCATCTTCTTCCGGTTCAGGAAGCTCAGCTTCTTCAGAATCAGGGGGAAGTTCAGGCGGTTCTAGTTCTGGTAGTTCAGGAAGCTCCGCTTCAGGACAGTCTTCAGCCAATGCGGGCACTGCAGGTTCCGATACAACAAATTCCGCCAATATATCAAATAACACATCTGAAGTCAACACTTCTGCTGATGTTCAGCCGGCAAATGAAGATTCACAGTTGTTCAGTATGACAAACATCATAATTATGCTTGCTGCATTAGTTATCGGATTTTCAGCTGTAATATTAATATCAAAGTTTTTCAAGTAGATTTTTTCTACACTTATTTTTTACAATTACATTTAAATATTAAAATCTATTTATATTAATCTATACTAATTTTTTAATGGTTATATTATGGCAAATAAGTTGATAAGAGGCAGTTTAATAATCTTTGCAGGTAACATCATATTCCGTATAGGCGGATATGTCTACCGTTTTTTAATGGCTATGCTTCTTGGACCAACAATGTATGGTGTTTTAGGACTTACTTTGCCGTTTCAGGGAATTTTCCAGACTTTAGCAGCAGGAGGACTTCCGCCGGCCATTGCAAAATACGTTGCAGAGTACAATGCCGTTAATGACTCGGATATGGCCCGACAGACGATTTTCACGGCCTTAAAGATAATGGTATTTTTAGGCCTTTTCTTCGGCGTGCTGATGATTTTTGTCGTCGCTCCGTTTTTGGCATACCATTATTTAGGAAAACCTATTGCGCTGGTTCCGCTGCAGATTGTCGGTCTCATCACTCCTTTCAGCGTAATCGTAGGCGCTTTCAGGGGAGCCTTCCAGGGCGTTTACAAGATGGAATACATTCTCTATACACGTGCCATCGAACAGCTCGGTATGATTCTTTTTGCAACAGCATTCGTTCTGATTGGCCTTTCAACCGTCGGGGCGCTGTGGGGTACAGTTTTAGGTTACTCCTTATCTGCCGTATCAGCGGTTTATATCTTCAAGGTTTACATGCCTAAATACCTTCCCGATGCCAATCCTGATTTTGTATTTACCAAAAGACAGGAATTAAGACTTGCCGGAACTTTGGTCAAGTTTTCCATCCCGGTAATTATCACGGCCATTGCTGAAATGCTCATTTACAATATCTGTACCATTGTCATGGGCAAGTTCCTGACTTTAGATGCAGTCGGATTTTTTGCAGCGGCCGATCCTATTGCGCGTCTGCCTTTGATGATTTCAATTTCAGTTGCAACCACGATTTTACCGGCATCTTCCGAAGCCTTTAAGCTAAAAGACATTAATGCATTGCAGAGATACGTAAACGAATCATATAAATACTCATTGCTCTTTGTCGTACCGATGTGTATAGGACTTGCCTTGTTTGCTGCCCCTACATTAAGGGTACTCTATTTTGCAAAGCCCGAATACGTTGCAGGTGCTTCCGCACTGGCGATTTTGGCTATAGGAATGACATTCTATTCAATTTTTTCAATTTCCACTAGTATCGTTCAGGGTATCGGAAATCCCCGCATTCCAATGTACATCTTAATATTCGGAGCCGTAGTAACGGGCATTTTATGCTGGATACTGGTTCCTGTCATGGGAATTGCCGGAGGCGCATTGGGTACTACAATCGGATGTTTTGTCATGATGGTTCCGGTAATCTATTTTGTGTTCAAGTTAACGAAGGCAAAGGCCCAGAAGCTGGCCGTATTCAAGATAATTGCGGCTACGGCAATAATGGGATTATTCGGACTTTTCATTCCAAAGACCACATTATGGTTATTCCCTGGTATTGTAGCATGTATCATCGTTTATTTCTTCGCACTGATTCTGGTTAAATTCTTCACAAAAGAGGACATTGAGTCTTTAAGGGAATTATCATCAAAATTCGGTCCCCTTTCAGTCATTGCAAATAAACTCCTTAACTTTGTGGAAAAGATTGAATTCAGAAACAAATAATAGAAAATCTTATTATTATATAACGTATATAAATATTCATGTTATATATCTTTGGAGGATTATAATATGACTGATGTAAAAGCAGGTGTTGAATATAAGATTAACGTTGACGGTAATTCTTTTCTGCTTGACAACAAGAAATACCAGCTACTTGAATCCATTTTAGACACCGGTTCCTTAACGGAATCCGCTAAAATCGTCAAAATATCTTATAGGACAGCACTGAACTATATTGACAAGATAGAATCTACTCTTCAAGTTAAAATTGTGAGTACTTCTAAAGGCGGAAAAGGCGGTGGTGGGGGCACTACCTTGACCGAAGAAGGTTATTCTATCTTAAAGGAATGCAAAAAAATAAATGCAATTATGGAACTTCATAAGGACGTTAATGAAATCGAATCTGAAGTCATAGCAATCGATGATGCAAAAGGCGTCATGACAGTTAAGATGAACAGCTTCGAAGTTAACATTCCTTTGAACAAGAACTATGAAGTTGGAGATAAGGTTTTGGCATTAATAAGCTATGACAATATCTTTTTGATGCTTGAACCGCAGAAATCCAGTATCCGAAATATAATCAAGGGTACTATTGTCGAAATGAGACTCAATGCTGAGATCATTCGCGTCAACGTGGACGTTGGGGGAGTAAATATCTATTCAGACATTACTGTGTCCGCCGAGAAGGAACTGAATCTCACCATTGGTAAGGAAATCTATATTGGATTTAAGGCGATGTCTGTAGCAACTTTAAAATTGTGATTAATTCTAAGGTGAGGTAATGTTACAAATTGAGGTTGATGAATCTAAATGTATAGGCTGCGGCAAGTGCTATGAGATTTGCCCGAAAGCGCATAAAATCTGGAAAATTACAAGCGTTGCACATATATTGGATTTAAGATATTGCCATGTTTGTACGCTATGTGCAATGGAATGCCCTACACAGTGCATTAAAATAATACGTGACGGGCCAGATGAATGAATCCTTGAGGGTAAAATTAATTATTTAGGTGTGTTGTAATGAGTCGAATAGCTAATGTTGAGAGAAAAACATCAGAGACTGATATTGAAATTAAGATGAATCTTGACGGTGAGGGAAAATACGATATTTCCACCGGTGTGAACTTTTTCAATCACATGCTGGAATCCTTTTCAAAGCACAGCATGATCGATTTGGAGGTTAAGGCCGAGGGGGACATCGAAATAGATGATCACCACACTATCGAAGATGTTGGAATTCTTCTTGGTGAAGCCTTTAGCGAAGCTATCGGCGATAAGGTGGGCATAAAAAGGATGGCTCACGCAATCGTTCCGATGGACGAGTCAGTTGCAACTGTAGCGGTCGATATCAGCGGAAGAAGCTACTGTAACATGAACTTGAACTTTAAAAACGAAAAAATCGGTGACATGACTGCAGACATTGTTGTCCATTTCTTCGAATCATTTGCATCCTCAGCCAAGTTGAATATCTATGGCGAAGTCAGGGGCGCAAATGATCACCACAAGGCAGAGGCTATCTTCAAGGCCTTTGCAAAATCTTTAAAAGAAGCTGTTAAAATAGAACACAATCAGATTCCATCTACGAAAGGTGTTCTATAATCCTTTCTATTTTTCTTTATTTTTTTGATGGTTATTCTTTAAAAAAAAGTTAAAAAAATAAGTAGATGTTTGTCTACTTATTCTGGTTTTGAGATTAAATCGGTTTTGCGGCCGACAGCTCCTTCTTTCATGTGAGGAGTTCTTAAAACAGTGTCGTTGCCTTTTTCGATTTCTCTTGCTTCACCAGCTAATGCTGCAGCAGCAGCAGCGATTTCGTGAGCAGCAGCAACTAAAGGAATGAAGTTTTCGTATCCTTTGGTCATGAAACAGCCTTTCATGTCTAAGTTTGCAACGGATCCAGCCATTTCGTATGCTGCAATAGCTTTAGCTTTTGCGTATGGGTTAGCAAATTCGCCTGCTTCAACAGCTTTTTCAGCGGTAACAATGAGTTTTGGTAATTCGACTTCTTCACCAGCTTCAACAGCAGCGATTACGCCGTCGAGAGTTTTTTGTACTAATCTTAATGCACCGGTTTCTGCTAATACTTTGATGATATCAGCGTTGAAGATAGCCATTTCAGTTGGGTCTAACCATTCTCTTTTTGCACCAATCATTGGGTCGGACATTACGATAATGTAACCGAGACCTTGTTCGTCCATTTCATCTTTCTTACCTTTACCTGGTGCGTCACCGATGATGATAGCAGGAATGTCTACTTCAGATAAGAGTTCTCTTGCTTTAGCAGGACCTGGAGCTCCTGGGTTTGGGCTGACGAAAATGCAGAAATCAGGGTCGAATTGTTCTAATTTAGGTACGACTTCTTCTACTTGTTCCGGGTTCATTTTTGCACCGGATCCAAATACTCTTACGTCAATATTTGGTCTGTCTGCTCTTTCATCTAATAACAAGTCTAAAATTGGAGAAGTTCCAATATTTCCACTTCTTAAAATACAAATTTTAACTACCATATTAAATATCTCCTATATTTGTAATATTAAATATGAAAAGAAAATTATTTAAATCTTATTATTTAATTGTTGCAGGCGTTTAACAACAGATTTCATTAAATAATGTTCAATATTATAAAAAATATATTATTTTTTGTTAGTATGTTCATAATGCCTGAATAAATGATAAAATATATACAATTAAAAAAAGTCTTTAATTCGGTGAAAAGGTAATAAAAAATAGTGGTTCCGACGAGATTCGAACTCGTGATCCCCTCCTTGTAAGGGAGGTATCATACCACTAGACCACGGAACCAACAAATTATATTATGATGTTAATCTTATATAAGTGTTTCGTAATACAATAATTAATTTTAAATAAAAACAATTCCATATATTTAATCACAAAAAAAGATGTGATAAATATGGCTTGGGATGATACAGCAAGTAAAGTATGGATGGACGGAGAATTCGTTGACTGGAAAGACGCAACAATCCACTCACTTTCTCATGTAGTCCACTATGGAACAAGTGTTTTTGAAGGAATACGTGCATATAGCAACGAAAACGGTACCGCTGTTTTCCGTTTAAAAGAGCATGTAAGAAGGTTATTCGATTCTGCAAAAATCTATAAGATACCTATTCCATACACCGAAGAGGAAATTGCAGAAGCAATCAAGGAAACCGTAAGGGTCAATGATTTAAAATCATGCTACATACGCCCAATTGTTTTCAGAGGATACGGCGAATTGGGAGTAAACCCATTGAACTGTCCTGTAAACGTCGTCATTGCAGCCTGGGACTGGGGATCATACCTCGGAGAAGAAGGAATGGCAAACGGTGTTGATATCGGTGTTTCCTCATGGAGAAAACCTGCTCCTGACACTTTCCCTGCAATGGCAAAATGCGGAGCCAACTACATGAACTCCCAGCTGGCCAAAATCGAAGCTATCGAACACGGCTACGATGAAGCAATCATGCTTGACTACACCGGATACGTTTCAGAAGGAAGCGGAGAAAACATTTTCCTCGTTGAAGACGGCGTACTTCACACTCCGTCACTTGGATCTTCAAACTTAAGGGGAATCACCCGTGATTCAATCATTAAGGTAGCAGGCGATTTAGGTTATGAAGTAATTGAAGAAACAATCTCCCGTGAAAGGTTATACCTCGCTGATGAAGTATTCTTCACCGGAACCGCCGCTGAAGTAACTCCAATCAGAACAATCGACGGTAAAACCATAGGAATCGGTAAAAGAGGTCCTATTGCCGAAAAAATACAATCAACATTTTTTGAAATCGTTGAAGCTAAAATCGAAGACAAATACGGCTGGTTAGATTACATTTAGGTGTGTTAGATGAACATCATTCAGGGAATTATTATTGGTATCGTCCAGGGATTGACGGAATTCCTGCCAGTAAGTAGTTCCGCACACTTAATATTTATTCAAAATATCTTAGGTGTTGAAAGCTCCTTGGCTTTCGATACTTTTCTTCATTTGGGAAGCCTGCTTGCAGTCTTGATTTATTTCCGTGCGGACATCTACAAGATGATTTTGGCATGGGTGTCAAGTGTCGGGGACATATTGCAGCACAGATTTAAGGAAGGCTTTTACTCAGACCCATATAAAAGGCTTGCATGGTACGTCATTTTGGCAACCATTCCAGTAGCCCTTGTGGGCGTACTGTTTGAAAGCCAGGTCGATGCATTGTTTGCCGGCGCATTGTACGTTCCGGGATTCTTTTTATTTGTTACGGGTACTATACTGTACTTGTCTCAAAGGATGGCCTCCGGTCAGATTGACATGTCCCATATGGGATGGTTCCAGTCTCTATTTATGGGGTTGGGCCAGGCCTGTGCTATAATGCCTGGGTTATCCCGTTCAGGTACGACAATCGCCGCTGGTCTTGTAATAGGCCTTGACAAGGAATTCGCCGCAAAATTCAGTTTCATATTGTCAATTCCAGCTATTTTCGGTGCATTCGTACTCCAGCTTAAAGATATCGGACTTTCAATGAGCGGTGACGGCGCAGCAATCATTTTAGGATTCGTTGCGGCATTCGTTTCAGGATACCTTGCAATCAAATGGCTTCTTGATCTGATTCAAAACAAAAGCCTGGATATATTCTCCTACTACTGCTGGATTGTAGGAATTATTGTATTTATGGGTTCAATAGCCCACATATTCTAAAAAAAGTAATAATGTAGTTTTTAATTAACTACATGTTTTTTCTATTTTTCTTCTTAATTTTTCAACGGGTACTCCGCGAGCCAAAGCGGTAAACATCGCTCCTCCGGCACCTGCACCTTCCTTTACAAAGCCGTCAAGATAATTTCTGAGTCCTTCATGCTCGGATTCATCAAATTTAGGGTCAACGGAGTGAAGAGTAATGTCCTCGTCAATCTGCTTTAAAAGGCCGAGCAAATCGGCTGTCTCATCGCCCACGACAAAGACGGTCGTTGCAAGGTTGATTCTTGAAAAGTCAAATGAAGGCTTGATTGATTTTACGACAGCGCATACCGCAGCCATCTGAGTTCCGCCTGCTAAAATTATAGGAATCTGTCCGTCAGCTCCCAAAACCAGTCCGGATACGGCGGCAAGAATAGGATCACCCACGGCACCTATTGCCTGAAGACCGTCGATATTGTCGGTTTCAGGATTTAATCCTGCGTTTTTAAGTCCCTCATCCACTACTTTCGTTTTTAAATCATGTGGATTGTGGGGCATGCTTCCGCTTACCTTCTCGTTTGCGTCATAGTTTAAAGCTCTCAGGACCCCCAGTGCGGTCGTTGTTCCGGCGGCAATGCTTTCACCGATTATCAGCATCGGATGGCGCCTTGCAAGCTCAGCACCCAATTCACGGGCGTTTTCATATATTTCCAATGGGTTTAAAACACCTTTTCCGGTTCTGATGTCCCTTCCGTATTCGTTTCCAAGCCTGTTGCATTCTATGCTGGGCTTGATTTTACATCCCGCATCCACAATCGTAAATGGAATGTCTGCAATTTCCAGTGAAGCCTTTGTAAGCATGGACGGAGTCGGTGCTGCGGCCTTTCCGACAACGGTCTGCGGAATTTCATCCATGCACTCGACGTGGCCCAAAACCATAATTTCAGCATCTGCAGCCGGAGTGTATTCCGTCAGTTCGGGGGATGCTCCCGCACCGGAAAGACCTGGAATCAGTGAGGTTTCGGTAGTTCCGATGGTGCAGACGAAAACCGGGTCGATTACCTTTGCCAGGTATTCCATCAGTTCCTCGGATCCGTAAGTGGTAATTCCATCAATCATAATTTTTCCTCTATCTTAGTCAGTAATTCAATGATGACCTTGTTCTGGTTAAGCATCTTCTGATTTTGCAGAAATATTCTGTTTAAAAGATCTTCAGTGGTTTTAGGTTCCCTTCCGGTCAGTTTCCTGCCGTCCCTTGCCCTTGGCGGGACGCTGTTTAAAATTTCGTTAGTCGTTGGTGGCTCCTTTGGCCTGGCCGGAATCATTCCCTTGCTTTTATTGGCGTCGGATTCGATTTGATCGACATAGCTGTGTGAAACTTCCTTTTTTCCCTTTTCGTCAAGAAGCTCCATAAGACGTCTGTCGACAGCATCTTCGCCTACAAGCATTTCCTGTTCCACTTCGTGATATAATCTTTTTTGAATATTGTACGCATCATAAATAGGGATGCCTCTTTTCTGCGTTTCTTCCTTAAAGGCATCATTGATATGAATGTCACCAGTTAACTTGTTAACCCTTTTTTCTTCAACAGTATTTGTATTATAAAATCCCATGTTAATAGAATATGTTTTCATTAATTAAATATTTTTTTTTACAAGTTGCCGCATTATTATCATGGCTTGTTTTTTTCCGCAATAAGATAAATATTGCAATTCACAAAATTGCAAATTAAACGGCATATTTTAGGAATTAATAAAGATAATTAATGAGAAATTTTAACTTTTTTGCTTTTTCAACGATTTTAGCTATAAAATCAATAAACATTATATACTATGAAAAAAATAATTAATAACAGTTATTTTAATAAATTAATTGAAAGGAGATATTATGGCAAAAAAAGATAATAAGATTTCAATGCCTCAAACTGGTGCTGGTTTGGTAAGGTATTTTGATGAAGAAAGTGTAGGTCCAAAACTTTCTCCAGAGCACGTTGTAGTTTTAACTATTATTTTAGCTATATTCTGTTTCGTTTTAAGATTCTCAGCTTAATCATATTGTTTTTAAAAACAATAACTACTTTTTTTCTATTTGATTGTTATGTTGACCAAAAGAATTATTCCATGTCTGGACTGTGATTTGCAGGTTCCCGAGGGAAGGGTTGTAAAGGGCGTTGAATTTAAGGAAATCAAGTATGCAGGAAACCCTGTAGAGCTTGCAACCCGCTACTATGAGGAAGGGGCAGACGAGGTTGTCGTTTTAGACATTACTGCATCCCATGAAAGGCGTGCCACAATGGCTGATGTTATCGACAGGCTCACCGAAAACGTATTCATGCCTATTTGCGTCGGCGGAGGAATCAGGAAAGTCGATGACTACATCAAGATGCTTAAGGCCGGAGCGGACAAATGCTCAACGAACACCGCAGCCATCAAAAACCCCGAGTTATTAACTGAGGCTTCTAAGGTTGTAGGTTCACAGGCCGTAGTCATAGGAATCGATGCCAAAAGAAGGTATGTTGACCATCCCGATGACGCTAAAGACAAAATAGTCATAGAAACCGAAAAGGGATACTGCTGGTTTGACTCAAGCATCTACGGCGGACGTGAATTCACGGGAATTGATGCGATTGCATGGGCATGCGAGTGTCAGGACCGTGGAGCCGGAGAAATCCTTTTGACCAGTATGGACGGCGACGGAACCCAGGCGGGATATGACATTGAATTGAACAAGGCGATTAATGATGCGGTTGACATTCCGGTTATTGCAAGCGGAGGCGTCGGCGAGCCTAAAGACATTCTTGACGTATTTGAAAAGACAGACGTTTCAGCGGCTCTAGCAGCCAGTATTTTCCATTTCAACCAGTATTCAATCGGCGAAGTTAAAAAATACTTGAAAGACAATAACGTGGCAGTCAGATTATGATAATCAAAGCTCCAATTGACTTAGAATTAACCCAGATTTCCGGTCAGACTTCACAGCCTCCATGGATTTGTAAGGATAATGTTTTCACCGATGTGGTTTGTGTAGACGGCGAATATTCTATTTTCAGTGTCAGGCAAAGCGATGATTTTCTGGATTTCACTTACACTGGAAATGCAACTGAAAAGGCAGCTTTAGAGAATGTCAAAAAAATCTATGATCTGGACTTTGATTTGCCTAGGTTTTATGATTACCTTGACGGTCATGATGAGTTAAGGGAAATGTCAAAGTTCTGCAACGGATTAAGGCTTTTTCAGGCAAAAGACCCATTCGAATGCATAATATCTTCAATATGCTCAGCCAACAATTCAATAAAGCGCTGGACAAGGTCCATAAGCGATATGAAAATGAAATGGGGTCGAAATTTCAACGATTACTATACTTTTCCTGATATCGAAACTTTGCAAAAAATTTACTTGGATGACGAAGATGAGCTTTCAAAGTGCGGATGTGTCAATGACAACAACCTTAAGTGCTGCGGAGTAGGATACAGGGCAGAATACATGAGAAAGGCAAGTGAAATTTTTTCACTTGAAATAGACCTTTCGGAAATTCCTAAAATGTCTTATGACGAGGCATTTGAAACTGTTTTAAAAGTGCCCGGCGTCGGACCTAAGGTGGCAGACTGCATACTCCTTTACGGATTCGGTTTTAAAGAGGCTTTTCCAAGTGATGTGTGGATAAAACGCATAGTGTCCCATTTATACTTCGGTGGAAAGGACATAAAGGTCGAAAAGGTAAGGGAATTCGGAATGGAAGAATTTGGCGATTATGCAGGATATGTCCAGCTGTACATGTTCCATTATGCACGCAAATCAGGCCTGATGGAAAAGTTAAAATAATTTTTTTCATATAAATTAACTCAATGGAAAAGAAAAATTTAATCCTATTGATTTGTACGGTATTGTCCTTTTTTACGGTTTTTGCGGTTAATGCAGTCATGGTTGTAATTCCGTCAATAGCCAGTGAATTTCACATGAGCAACATCGTCCAGAACTGGATTACAATTATCTTTCTTTTAGTTGTTGCTGTAATGTCCGTTCCTGCAGGACAGATTTCGGCAAAATACGGACTTAAAAAGGTAACAATTCTAAGCATCATTCTTTTTATCATAATTTCTATTGTAAATGTCCTGGTTACTTCTTCTGAAGAGTTTTTGGCGTGCCGTTTCATTTTGGGAATATCATTGTCATTCATTAACGTCACTTCTATGGCTATGGTTGTATCTGCCTTCAGGCCTGAAGAGCGCGGAAAGGCACTGGGAATCAACATCACCGGAGTCTACATCGGTTTATCTCTATCTCCGGTTCTTGGAGGAATCATTAATTATCAGTTAGGCTGGAGATTCGTGGTTTTATTCGGAGTTCCGTTCCTCTTTGTGATTCTGGCTCTGCTTTTAACAAAAATCGATGATGAATGGATCACCTTTGAAAACATTCCTTTAGACATAAAAGGGTCTTTATCATATGGAATCGGAATGGTACTGTTCATGTATGGCTTTACGATACTTAATACCTTGTTGGGAGTCATATTAACCGTTTTGGGTATTATAATCCTTGTAATTTTTGGAATGATAGAGCTGAAACAAAGCCATCCGGTATTCGACATAAGGTTTTTTAAAAACCGCAAGTTCCTATCTTCTAATTTCGCTTCACTGTGTGCCTATCTGGCCACTTTTGCAGTAACAACGATTTTAAACTATCATCTGCAGTATATCAAAGGCTTTGATTCACAGTATGCCGGGATAATTCTTCTTGTTGCGCCCTTATGTCAGGTAGTGCTTGCACCGATTGCAGGAAGACTGTCTGACAGGTACGTCCCACAGATTCTGGCAGCCATTGGAATGTCACTGGGTACGGTTTCACTTATACTGTTCTCCTTTTTGGGCTATGAAACATCCCTTGAATATCTTGTAGTGTCAATGGTGCTTTACGGCGTTGGATTCGGACTCTTTTCACCTCCGAATACGAACGTTATAATGAGTTCAGTTCCGCCGAAAGACACTTCCGTAGCCTCAGCAGCCGTTTCAACAATGCGTACGGTCGGCCAGGCGATGAGTATCGGAATATTGACTCTGGTGTTTGCCTTTGTAATGGGAAACGTTCCGATTGTTGAAGAGTATTATCCTCTGCTGATTTATTCCTGTCAGATAACCTGCTTAATCTGTGTAGGGTTATGCTTGGCATCCGTTTTCGCTTCACTTGTGGGAATTAAGTCTGACTAGTGATTTATATAGCTCGCTGAGCATTTAAATTCCTCGTGACAGTTAATAAAAGGTGAAAGGTAAAAAAGTAAAAAATTACCTTTCTTCAATGTAAACTTTATTCATTTTGTCCCCTTGCTGGATTGCATTAACCACGTCCTGGCCTTTAATTACCTGGCCGAAAACGGTGTGCACTCCATCTAAGTGAGGTTGCGGGGAGTGTGTAATGAAGAATTGGCTTCCTCCGGTGTCTTTTCCGGCATGTGCCATGGACAATGCGCCGGTTCCGTGCTTGTGAGGGTTTCCTTCAGTTTCACATTTGATGGTGTATCCCGGTCCGCCGGTACCGTTTCCGACTGGACATCCGCCCTGAATTACAAAGTCAGGTATTACTCTGTGGAATGTCAATCCGTCGTAGAATCCTTCATTTGCAAGCTTTTCAAAGTTGGCTACAGTGCCCGGTGCTTCATTCGGGAATAATTCCAATTCAATATTGCCTTTATCAGTTTCAATTATTGCGACTTTCATTTAATCACCTTTTATTGTATATTTTAAATATCATTATTTATAAAAATTATTAATGATTATTATGAATACTCAAGAATTAATTAAGATTGAAGACGATTATTTCATTAACACTTTCACAAGACAACCTGTCATTTTGGATCATGGTGAAGGGGTTAAAGTCACTGATATTGACGGAAATGAATACATTGACATGTTTGCAGGAATTGCAGTTAACGCATTGGGCCACAATCACCCTAAATTAGTTAAGGCAATTCAAGACCAGGCTAAAAAGCTCATTCACGTTTCAAGCATCTATTACAATGAGCCTGCATTGATTTATGCCAAAAGACTGGTGGACTTAACCAGCTTTGACAGAATATTTTATGCAAACAGCGGCGCTGAAGCAAATGAAGGAGCCATAAAATTAGCTGTCAAATACACAGGCAAAAGCGAAGTAATATCAACAGTCGATTCATTCCATGGAAGAACGATAATGACTCTTGCCGCAACAGGCCATGAGGAATATCACGAACCTTTCAAGGCAGTCATGCCACAGGGATTCATTAATGTCCCTTACAATGACATTGAAGCCATTAAGGAAGCGATTACCGAAAACACCGCTGCAATCATCGTCGAACCTATTCAGGGTGAAGGCGGCGTTAACGTTCCGGATATCGAATACCTGAAGGAAATCGAGAAAATCTGTCATGAAAAGGACATCGTATTCATTGTCGATGAGGTTCAAACGGGCTTTGGAAGATGTGGAAAATTATTCGCTCATGAGCTCTTTGACGTTAAGCCTGACATAATGACAATGGCTAAGGGAATCGGCGGAGGAGTGCCTATGGGAGCAATCCTTGCAACTGAAAAGGTAGCCGGCGCTTTCGTTCCTGGTGATCATGGAACAACCTTCGGTGGAGGACCATTGGTCTGTGCAGCTGCAAATGCGATTTTAGATGCATTTGAAGAGGAAAATATTTTGGATAATGTAAATGAAGTCGGGGATTACTTTATCAGTGAACTTAAAAAGCTTGATAAGGAAGTAATTGCTGATGTAAGGGGCAAAGGACTTATGGTAGGTCTGGAATTAACCGAACCTGGCGCCAAATACGTTGACAAACTCCGTGAAAAAGGATTTTTAATCAACTGTACCGCAGATAAGGTCTTAAGATTCGTACCGCCTTTAATCATTACCAAAGAAGAAATCGACCAGTTCGTTAAAGCTTTAGATGAAACACTCTAAAGTTTTTTTCTAATTTTTTTTCAAATGCAAAAGCTTTAAATATGCATAAATTCAATTAATAATGTATTAAATTTAAAGTGTGATTTAAATGGATGTCATGATTTGGATTTTCATAGCTATAATGTTTGTCATTTTTGAATTGATGACTAATACATTCGTTTTAATATGTTTCAGTGCAGCTTCGCTTGCATCAGCCATTTTAAACTATTTCGGGTTTGATTTGAATGTGCAGATTATTGGCTTCATTGCAGTTGCAGCCGTGCTGATTTTAGCGACGAGGAAATTTTCAGACTCTCTGCATCCCGTTAATGACAGGAAGGTCATGGCAGACCGCCTTATAGGTAAAAAGGCTGAAGTATTCAAAAAAACAGACAAGAATACTTTCATAGTCCGTGTAGAGGGTGAAGAATGGTCAGCACATTCCAACGATTCAATTGAAGTTGGAGATATAGTAAAAGTCGTAGGCATCAATAGCATTATTTTAATTATTGAAAAGGAGGATTGATTAAATGTTATTTGAATTGTTACTGATAATTATTGTTTTAGTGATTTTCGGTCTTAAGTCAGTAAAGATACTGAGGCCTTATGAGAAGGGAGTAATCGAAAGGCTGGGTAAATACAACCGTACTGCTGATAGCGGGATTGTTCTTCTGATTCCGTTTATAGAAAAAATCGTCAAGGTCGATTTGAGGGAGCAGGTAGTTGATGTGCCGCCTCAGGAAGTTATTACAAAGGACAACACCGTAGTTGTCGTTGACTGCGTAATCTTTTACGAGGTAGTGGATGCATTTAACGCAACGTATAATGTTGTCAATTTCTATCAGGCGATAACCAAGCTCGCCCAGACAAATCTGAGAAACATCATAGGGGATTTGGAGCTCGATGAGACATTGACTTCCCGTGAAATGATCAACACCGAATTGCGTGAAGTTCTCGACGTTGCAACCGACAAATGGGGAAGCAAGGTTGTCCGTGTTGAAATTCAAAAAATCGAACCTCCTCAGGATATCGTTGAAGCCATGAGTAAGCAGATGAAGGCTGAAAGGATGAAAAGGGCATCCATACTTGAGGCTGAAGGTTACAAGCAATCCGAAATCAAAAAGTCCGAAGGGGATAAGCAGGCAACCATTCTTGAAGCTGAAGCTACAGCGGAAGCCATTAAAAAGAAAGCCGAAGCGGACAAGCAGGCATCAATTTTACGTGCTGAAGGGGAAGCGATAGCTATTGAAAAGGTTTACAATGCCATTCATGAAGGAAATCCCGATGACGGTCTGATAGCTATCAAGTATCTGGAGTCTTTAGAAAAGATTGCAGATGGTAAGGCTTCCAAAATATTCCTGCCTCTTGAATCAAGCGGTGTTTTAGGTTCAGTTGCCGGAATATCTGAATTGTTCAAGGATAATAAGGAATAATTTTGGGTTTAATCCCATTATTCTTTTTTTCCCAAAAATCGTTTAAATTTCAAAATTCTTTTTTTCTATTATCTTTTCAAGAGATGACGTTATATCAAGGCTTTTAATCTCATCAATAGCTGCCCACATCCAGTTGTCATGCTCATCGCTGATTTTCACCTCACCTTCAATATTTTCAGCATACATTATCAGCTGAACTGTCCTTTTGTGGGGATAATCGTCCTGTACGGCTTCACAGAAATCTCCAACCTTCACGTCCAGCGCAGTTTCTTCCTTAATTTCACGAATAAATGCCTCATCAAAGAACTCGCCCTTTTCTATTTTCCCGCCGGGAAGCTCCCACTTGTGGGGATTCGTTTTTGATTTGGGATGCCTTCTCAAAACCAGAATCTCACCTTTACTGTTTTTAACCACGCCTCGCATTGTAAGTCCATATGGTTTTTCCATTTAATTCACCTGTTAATCTATTTATCTGAATCAATTAATAAAATCGTTGGCAAAGCCATTTCCTTCAATACTATTAAATAGTATTCACCATATAACTAAATACATAATGCAACTTTTTTAGGAGTTTAAATTATGGATTTAAATATAAAAGTCAATGATAAAAACCACCTTGATATCGGTGGAGCAGATGCAGTAGATATTGCAGAAGAATTTGGAACTCCAACCTATGTTATTGATGAAAATAGGATAAGGGACAATTACAACAGATTTTACAATGCATTTACCAAATACTATCCTGATTTCAAAGTGTTTTATGCATGTAAAGCCAATACCAACCTCGCTGTAATGAAAATTTTGGAAAGCGAAGGTTGTTCAATTGATGCGGTTTCACCGGGTGAAGTCTACATTGCCAAAAAAGTGGGCTTCGACGGAAGCAGAATCCTCTTTACCGGTAACAACATCACAAACGACGAATTGAAATTTGTCCATGATGAAGGTGTAGTCTTAAACATCGATTCAGTCTCAGCGCTCAAAAGACTTGCCAAAATCGTAGACCCTGAAGGATTGAAAATCTCATTCAGAGTAAACCCAATGGTCGGTGCGGGACACCACGACCACTGTATTACCGGGGGAGTAATGAGTAAATTCGGTATTATGGACAATGAGGCCGTTGAAGTTTATACCTTAGCTAAAGAACTTGGATTCAACCCAATCGGTATGCATTCCCACATAGGTTCAGGAATTCTAGATCCGGAACCGTTCAAATTGGCAATCGAGTCAACAATGGACATTGCAGGAAAAGTGCACCAGGAAACCGGAATTGACTTTGAATTCGTTGATTTCGGAGGCGGTGTCGGAATCCCATACACTCCGGAAGAAAACATCGTTGATCTCGATAAATTTGCTGAAGTCAACGTAGGATTATTCAAAGAAAAAATAGAAGAGTATGACATGGCTTCACCTACAATGTATCTTGAACCTGGAAGATACCTGGTCGGAGATGCAAGCGTTCTTTTAGTAACCGTAAACAGCCTGAAACAAAGCTACAGAAAATTCATCGGCGTAGATGCAGGTTTCCACACCCTTTTAAGGCCGGCAATGTATGATTCATACCACCATATCGTTGATGCAAGCAAAATGGACGCTCCTAATACCCAAGATGTTGACATTGCAGGTAACGTATGCGAATCCGGAGACCTCTTTGCACGTGACAGGCCAATGCCGGACGTTGAAGAAGGCGATGTCTTAGGTATATTGAATGCCGGAGCATACGGTTTTACAATGTCTTCAAACTACAATTCAAGACCGTTAACTTCAGAAGTATTGGTAACTGACGGAAAATGCAGTTTAGTACGTGAAAGACAAAACTTTGAAGATTTATTGGATAAACAAATAATTCCTGATCATTTAAAATAAAGTTGATATTATGGTAGATTTAAAAGGATTAAAATTTTCTAAAATGCACGGTATCGGAAACGATTTCCCTATAATCGACGAATCAAAAGGGGAAGTCATTCCCGAATCTGACAAACCGGAAGCATGCAGAATATTATGCCACAGAAACTTCGGTGTCGGCGGTGACGGTGTTCTTTTTGTAGAACCCTCTGACGTTGCAGATATCGGTTACAGGATGTTCAACCCTGACGGAAGCGAAGCTGAAATGTGCGGTAATGGTATCAGATGCTTCGGTGACTTTGTCTACAGAAAAGGCATCTTAAAACAGGAAAAGATGACCGTTGAAACCAGAGCAGGAATCAAAACCATTGAAATTACTTTAGACGGCGATGAACCTGTATTATTCAAAGTGGACATGGGCACATCAACATTCAAGACTCCTGAAATACCTATGACCTCTGATAAAGAGGAATTCATCGACGGCGAACTTGAAGTATTGGATACAACATTCAATTTAACGGCCATAAGCGTCGGAAATCCTCACGCAATCATTTTCGTAGATGATGTGGATGCCGTTGACATTAACAAATACGGTCCGGCCATCGAAGCGCATGAAGTATTTCCAGAAAAGATCAACGTTCACTTTGTTGAAGTCATAAGCGAAAACGAAGGAAAAATGATTACTTGGGAGCGCGGAGCAGGTGTTACCCTTGCATGCGGTACGGGCGCAACGTCCACAGCAATTTCCGGATATAAACAGGGACTTTTCGCTGATAATATTCTTCTTCATTTGCCTGGAGGTGACTTGAACTTCACCGTCTATGAAGAGGGTGACGAATTGGGAGCCTTCATGGAAGGACCCGCAGAGCTTGTTTTTGATGGAGAATTCTAAGCATTCTCCTCACTATCTATTTTTTATATAAACTCCAAATCCAACATCGATTACTCCCAATAGGATTACTATCGCCAGCCAAATACTAATGTGTCCTTTGAGTATAATGAATACTACTCCCAGAATTACCAGTGCGATTCCCGTTAAAATTGACATTTTCCATTGTTCCATTTTTATTCACCGCTTATATCAAATATCCGTTTATCAATACTATATCTTCAAAGAAATAATGTTCTTTTTTTGCAATTTCAGCTATGAACCCCAGTTCATCCAGCCTGTTTAATGTTTCATCATTGTCAGATAATGAAGACTGAATCAGCTGCACAATTCCACCCTCATTTAAATGATTTTTCACTTCATTTAAAAAAAGATCGATAACTTTCCTACCATTTAATCCACCGTCAAATGCATAATTTAAATTGTCTTCAATAACATCACCTTCTTCGGTAGGTAGATATGGAGTATTGAATACAATTACATCAAACTTTCTATTTTTCACGGGCTCAAAGAGATTTCCAAAGAGCAGTTCAATGTTGTCGATTCCGTTGGCCTTGAAATTTTCCTCAGCCAGTGTGACGGCATCAAAATTAATGTCGGTGGCCGTTACCTTATCTGTCAGTTTTGAAGCGTACATTGCAACTATTCCGGAGCCCGTTCCGATTTCCAGAAAGCTTTGGCCTTGCTTAATTTCTAAGTTTTCAGCAAGCAGGTAGCTGTCTTCAGCCGGAATGTAAACGTTTTCGTGTGTATTGATTTT
Source organism: Methanobrevibacter millerae (assembly GCF_900103415.1). Lineage (NCBI taxonomy): Archaea > Methanobacteriati > Methanobacteriota > Methanobacteria > Methanobacteriales > Methanobacteriaceae > Methanobrevibacter > Methanobrevibacter millerae. The sequence continues at coordinate 65,166 of NZ_FMXB01000008.1, read as the reverse complement.
AAAAGTCATGTTAATCGTTAAAAATAGGGTTAAGTTCCTTTGAAATATATAAAATCTCTTCAGGGCTCAGCACGATAACCCTTTTTGTCAAATATTTTTCTAATTTCTCATTTTCGATATCATTGAATCTGGATTTTATCTCTTTTTTATCTAGATTGCAAATGATATGCCTTGAATCGATTAAAGCGTTTTTAATCTTTTTATTTTTATGCTGGAATAACGCTTTGGTGAATTTCGAATAAGTCTCAAATTCCTCGTCGGTTAAAGTAATCTCTTTCGGGGTAAGGCCTATTACTGTAGAATCCACTTTGGGCTTTGGAATAAAGCTCTCGCAGCTCACGTCGGTTAAATGCTTCACGTCACATTTAAAGTAAAGCATTGCAGAAAGCCTTGAGTAATTTTTACTTCCGACTTCGCCGTTCATCCTTAATGCGAACTCCTTCTGATACATTAATACGGCTAAATCGAAATCATAATCTAAAAATTTGAATGTGATAGGTGATGATATTTGATAAGGTAGATTGGAGACAATCTTGTTGAATTTTGGAAATTCAATCTTCAATGCATCGTCATTAATCAACTCTACATTATCAATTTTTTGTTTTTTCAAACGCTGATTCAATATTTCGCAAATATTTGAATCCTGTTCGATAGCTATTACCTTTTTAGCCCTTTTGGCCAGTTCTATTGTAAGTGTACCGATTCCGGAACCGATTTCCAAAACAACATCGTCTTCATTGACATTGGCGAAGCTGATTATTTGGTTGCGCTTGTTTTCATCAATCAGATAGTTCTGTCCTAAATTCTTGTTCAAACGTATTCCATGCTTATCCAGAATAGACTTTGTTGTTTTAGATAGGGATTCGCTACCTTTACTATTCAAGTTATCACTTATCGCCTATTATTCCTCTTTTGTGAGCTTCTAGGAATTGGAGTGAATAAATAGTATTTTTGTTTGCCTTTTTTGACCGTTGTCGTATCCAGCTCTTGCTTTACACGGTTTACGAGCATTCCGACAGGATCAGATAAGGATGGGACTCTTTCGCTTATATCTTCAAAACTTTCAAATTCTTTTTTCTTTCGTTCCTCGATAATTTCCCACATGTATTTCTTACCAATTCCAGGAATTAATTCTAATTTATGTAATCTTGTATTAACAGGACCTGCAGTATTGAAAAAGTCAACGAATTCATCTTCTCTTGAGATGATAATGTCCTTAATGGCGTATTCGAGTTCTATTCTACTGGTAGCGGTCAGGTTTTCAAAGTCCAATTTTCCTAAAACCCTGTAGATCTTGTCTCTTTTTCCTTTTCCAATATATACGGTGTCTTGAATTTCCAAATCAACTCCGTTTTTTGGAGCTAATTCAAGTAAAGTGAAGTAATCGGTACCAATAGCTTGAGCAATAGCTTTTCCTTTAAACTTTGACATATCAGATTGTACATATCCTAAACTAAGGTAATCTAGTACGACTGCATAGTCCTCAGTTTTTTGAGGTGGATTTTTTTTGTTTTTATTTCTCTTATCCATAATATCACTTCACTAATTTAAAAATCTATAATTATTTTTAATGTTTAATAAGTAATAAATATATCTAAAAATAGCGTTAAAAAAAAGTTAAAAAGTGAATAGTAAAAAAACTATTCATCAACGAAATACTGATTTAAGATATCCAGAATCTTCTCCATTTCCTCTTTATTGATTTGAATAGGTTCCTTTGCGAAAATCAATCTTAAATCATCAATGTCTTTTGGAATTAAATCAACAATATGAACAGCAACCTTGTGCCTTAAGCCAAGCTCGCTTTGAAGTTCCGCAATGATTTTTTCTGTATCTTCGGCAGAATATCTTGGAAACCTTGCAAGATGGTTTAGAGTCACGTTTTGCTCGTAGTTTAGTTCATATTCCTGGGAAAATTCTTCAAGAGTCTCTTTGACTGTGACTCCAGGAATTTCCTCTTTTTTAATGACGTTTTTACCAATCATTTAAATCATGCTTGTAATTTTAAGTGGTCAGGTCTGATAATTAATTCTTTAGCTTTGTTTCCTTCTTTTAAAGCTACTAAGTATGCTTTACCTTTGGTTCCAACGATTTTACCGGTTTTACCGTGGAATCTTGAGTGTGGTTGACCTTTTTGAATACTTGGATTAATGATAATGTGAACTAAATCCCCTTCTTCAAATCTTTGGAATCTGTTTGTAATAGGGTTGGTTCTTCCTTTTCTTTCAACTTTAGTTAATTTTTTTCTTGATCTGCTTTTAAATCCTCTTGATCTTTGCATTTTATTACCTCGATTTATTTAATGCACTGGGTATTAATTAAATCTATGTTATCAGCTACCTAGTATCGAAAAAGCCCATATGATACTAGTAACATAGAGTGTGAAAATAATTTTATCATCAGTGATATGATAATAGTATAATTTATATTCAAAGATATTAATATACTTTTGTTTTTTGATGTTTTTTGTGGTGATAATTAACGTGTGTGTTAAAAAAATGGTGTGAAAAATAACTAACGAATGTTAGCTATTGTTCAAATCTTCTTCTGTCAATAAGTTCCTGACGTTTACCAGGGTTCCAGCCTCCGGATGCGGATTTTGCACGTCCGACTTGCTGTACGTAGCCGGTAATTCTGTCATACCATTCCACATCTTCGCTTTCACCGCAGGTTGGGCAAACGTGGTTGAGTCCTTTCATTAAGGTTTTGCATTTTAAACAGAAGCTTAATGCTGAACTGTAAGCCCAGAAACCGATATCGGATTTTCTTGCGATTTTATTGGTTAAGCTCATTAATGAATCAGGATCTGAGTATGATTCACCCATGAATGCGTGGAAGATGTGTCCACCAGGGGTTAATGGATGGTATTGCTCTTCTATCTTGATTTTTTCGATTAATGATGCGGAAGTGTCTACAGGCACGTGGGAGGAGTTTGTGTAGTAGTTTGCGTTTCCGTCTCCCTGTACGATAGCTTCGTCTCCGAACTGTTTTTTATCGAGAGTTGCAAATCTGTAAGCTGTGGATTCTGCAGGTGTTTGCAGTACTGACCACCTGAGTCCGGTTTCATCTTTCAATTGATTTGCCCTTTCATTTATGTATTCAAGACATTTGATACCGAACTTGTTGGCGTCTGGGTTTTCGATTCCTTCGCCGAATAATGACAGTAACATTTCGTTAAGTCCGACAAAACCGAATGATAAGGTTGAGTTTTGGATTCTGTAGTAGGAGTCTTCAGCCACTTTCTGCTTTAAGAACGGTAATATGTGGAAGTCGTTTAGACATTTTAAACCCTGTTCCCTTCTAAGCATTAATGTTTCGGTAGCAAGGTCCATGTATTCGTCTAAGTATTCGAATACCTGGGTTTCGTCTTTGGACTGGTATCCGATTCTTGGAAGGTTTAAGGTTACGTAAGCGAGGTTACCGGTTCTTAAACAGTCCTGGTCCCAGTCGCCGGTCCAGTTATCTTGTAAACAGGTTCTGCAGCCCATGTAGTTGGCCATTTCTCCCCTGTATCCTGCAAGCATGTTTACGAAGTATGATGAACCGTATTTTGCAGACAATTCGTGGACTAAGCGGATATCTTCTTCATATTCGCTGGTCATTGTTTCTTCACGTAATGTGTAAATGGTATTAGGGAATAAGTGAGGTTTTCCTTCGTTGTCTCCTTCAAGCAGGGTTTCGGTGAATGCTCTTTGAATCAATCTGGTTTCCTCTTCGTAATCTCCGTAGGTTCCGACTACTTTTCCTTTTGGTCCGTAAGCGGTTTCGTCTTTAAGGAAGTTTGGAACTCCGAATTCAAGTGCCATGCTTGTAAACGGTACCTGTGATCCACGTGCTGCGTAAGCCATGTTGAGGTTGTAAACGAGCATTTGTACGGACTGCTTGATTTCATCGTAGCTTCTTCCTCTTGCAAACGGAGCTACAAATACGTTCCAGAGTGACATTCCCTGTCCTCCGGACATGTTCTGTTGAGCTGCAAGCATGATTTCGCCGGTATGGTTCATTAATGTTTCCATGTGGTTTGGAGCACCTGCAATTGAGGTGTGGTCACCTGTACCGTCCACTTTAAGGCCGTATTTGATGAATGTCCTTATATCATGCTGCATACAGTTTAAAGGCCTTCCTGCGAAGAATTCCAAATCGTGAATGTGAATGTCCCCGGACATGTGCGCGTCAGCAAGGCTTGCCGGAAGCATTTTAAGTAATGCGTATTGTTTTAATGCTTCATCTGCCACATGTTTGTGGATACTTTCCGGGTTGTGAATCATGTTTGCGTTGTCCCTGTTACCGTTTTCGATTAATGAGGTAATGTTGTAAACAGGGATACCTAAACGGGTGTAACGGCTTCTTAAGTCTTCAAGTCCGTATTCAACCAGTTTTGTGTTGACTATTTCCCTGATCATTGGAGCGGTCAGGTATTCGACGTTTAACTTCTTGAGCTCTTTCCAGGTTTCTGTAGCTATTTCGAATGCGGTTTCCTGACTTGCGCCGGTTTCCTCAATTAACGTATTGGCAATTTTGGATAAGTCGAATGCTTCAATAGTGTCTCTTGAAGTACGTACCTTCAATTGGGTACTTGCAAGGTATTTGTTTGCGATTTCACTATCGATGTCTTCTAAACATTCGTAAACGATTTTTTTGATTTCCTTTGTAGTGATTCCATCGTATAATTGGGATACGACAGTTGCCACGATTTTATCAGATTCAAAGAATGGGGTTTCTACCATTACCAATGACTTCATTAATTTTTCATAACTAAATCTTTCTTTAATTCCGTTATTCTTCTCTACATTAATTTTAACGGATTTATTTAAATTATTTGCAATTTCTGAACTTTTTTCCATTTAACACACCATTTTCCATTTAGTTTAGATTAGTAAAAAAAGTTGATAGAGCAAGCTATCTACTACTAATCACTTGATTATACTATTAGTCAGTACTTGTATATATTTTGTTCGTATACATACGAACAAATTTTTATATATAAATACTTGGGCTGTGAACATGAACTATAATGTCATCTGCTCTTAATTATTCTTATTAATAAATATCAGATTTTTCCTAGAGCGCGTGATAACTAATCGGTTAAAACTCTTTAGAAGAATAAATCTAAAGAGCTTTGTTTTGATTTATCACTTTCAAACAGTGAATTTATACCAAATTCCTGAATTTCCAAACGCTGTTTTAAATATGGTGACACAGGATACCTGTTAACAAGGTCCTGAGATATTCCAAGATACTTTTGAACGGATCCCTTGGAAACTGAAAGAATCAGGTTTCCTCCGCATTTTGTACATTTTCCGGTCAGCGGTATTCTCCTGTACTTGGAATTGCATTTTGTGCATCTTACCTTCTGCTTGGAAAATGCCCTTGAATTTCCCATGATGTCAGGTAAAAAGTGGGAAGACAATACCTTTTCAACGACTCCCCTTTGGTCTACGGCACGAATCTTTTCTGCAAGCTCAATCTGTGCCTCAACCTTTTCCTTCATTGACGGCAATCTTTTATAAAGGCATACTGTAGGCCCTGCGTGAATGCTTGAGGTGTGGTGTGAAAACATCAGTCCCTCATACTGCTGCGGCGTTCCAAGATGCATTTCAACGTTGTCAATCAAATCCAGAACCTCTGCAGGCTTTAAAGGATCCTTTGTCCTGTCATAAAATTCAACAGGGAACCTGTCATAGATATCAAGGTTGTGGGATTCGTCATCTATCTCTTCTGGATCGATTCTTGTGGACAGAACCAGCGGAGCATCCATACTTCCCCCTCTCGTATTCGGAAGGTAAGTTTTTGAGAAGTTAATTAATGCGTCCAGAAGCAGCATTACGGCATCTTCGTCACTGTCACAGTTTCTACGCTTTGCGGAGTGGAAGTACGGGTGAGCGTAACATCCTAACGCCTTTGTGAATCCGACTATGCGGCCCAGAACTCCTGCAGACGTGTGGGGAGCCAGTCCCGCAATCAGATGTCCAATCAAATCCTCTTTTGTCTTTACGTTATAGAATGTGTCCATTCCGTAGAATTTGCTCAGCTCATCGTCAATGAAATGTGAAGTGTTCACGAGGTATTCGGCACAGTTGTCTGAAATGACGACGTCCTGTACCCTAAGCTCTATAATTTGATTTTCATTTTCGATAGGATTTCCATAGCAGTCCTTTTCATAGCCCATTTCCAGGAGCTTTTCAACGCTTACTCCGATTTCCTTAGGAATGAAATGGGTCAGCGGCAAGTCTGTGGAGTCATGGCGAACTGTTCCGTCCTTAAATGTAAATACTTCATTTTTAGCCCTTAATATTCCCTTTTCAAGTGGTTCAGGAAGCTTTGACTCTGAAATCATACCTACAACGCACTTTACCTTGTCGACTTTTCTTACGCCGACGTTATCTGATGCCTTCTTAAGCATTGAGGATAAATTGATCTTTTTAAGTTCCGGCCTGCCCATTTCGGTAGGTGAACCGCAGTTTGGACATATTGAGCTGAAAGACATTAGCTTGCAGTCCGGATTGGTACATTTCCTTCTTGAAAGCTCGACTTTGATGGTGCCCTTTTTGGCTGCGTTTGCAACAAGCCTTTGGGCTCCTCCGTACTGTCCGATAGGAAATAGTCCATGTGGCGCAGGCTTCATCAGCCTTTCCTTTGATTTTTCAGGTCTTCCTACACGGGTGCCGATATATGCCGGAGCCTTGTTCTTGATTTCGATATTGGAAATTTCGTTTAAGGCTTCAATCGTCGTTTCTTTTTGAGGCAGCCTGTCTACCAGCGTTGCAAGAAGCGCATATGAATTGTCCGCATCAATTATTATTTGATTGTCACGCACGATATGGGGAACGCCTATGATTTCAAGTGTCCTTTTCGGGTAGGACATCTTCAATTTGATACCTTCATTGAGGCTGTAGGTATCCTTGCATTCCATTAATAAGTCATATAATGCATTCAAATCTTCAATCGTCACGTCATCATAGCAGTAAGTGTATTTGGGATGAAGTGGAATGTTGTATTTCTTGGATAGCTCAAAGGCCTCCTTGGCTGATAGATAATCGTATTCAAGCCTTCCCAAATCCAAATCGTCATCTTCGCTGTAGTTCTCGCTTTCCTTTAAAAGCCCAATCCACCATTCTTCACACCATCCTGAAGGATAAAGCGGCTGGTTGTTTCTTAAGAATTCCCCGAATGCGACAAGCATGTCTCCAAGGAACAATATTTCCACAACGTCCTTTTTAAGTTCCCTGGCCTGCTTTACGCTGTTGAGGATTACGACATCGCCGTTTTTAAGCTTGACTGTCGGTCCTTCAATGGAATCGACTGGAACAACGCAGTTTCCTTTTCCAGGATATTCGATTTTAAGCTGCGTTCCAACGGCCAGGAAGTCAAGAAGAGCCATTGTTGCCGGATGGACTCCCATTGTGGCAAGCCCGGTGTTCCTTGACCTGCCGTATCTTAGCCTGAATCCACCCTTTTCTGAAGGATATCCGAGAATGGGTCTTCCGCCAATGATATCCTGAATGTATTTTGGTTCGCTTACAACGTCTGAATCATCGGATGATTCTGAAGATTCCTCCTTTTTAGGCTTTGAATATTCCGTAAGCCATTCCCAGTTGAGACCGAGCTTGTTTGAAATCTTGTGAATCTTTTTGGATTTCTGAATAACTCCCTCAACCATAGCGAGCAGCGCCCCTCCACGGATGTTGTTCGTCTCGACACGTTCCAGATCCCTGTGTGAAACCTCGACCTGGTCTGTCTGTTCGCCAGTTACCTCAACGGGGATGTGATTGGCCGCAAACCTCACCTCTTCCGGTGTCGGTGAATACTGGAGGTTTGTAACTTCAGATTCGTAAAGCTCAACTTCCTCCACGTAACGCTCAATCTCATCTTCAATCGGCTTGAATGCATCAATGTTAATTGCTTGCCTAATCTTGTCTCCCAACAGAACGGCAAGTGCTGCAGCAGTACCTCCAGCGCTTCTGATAGGACCTGCGAAGTAAACGGCGATATATTTTGTTGAATCGAAATTGTCCTTGATTTTAACCTGGGAGATACCTTCCAGAGGAGCGGCTACAACCCCTTCTGTCAAGATGGCCAGAGCTGTTCTTAGGCCTTGGTCGCATCTTTGCTCCTCGTCATATTCCGCCTTTTCGCCAATCAGTTCGAACTTGCCTGAGGCAATCTCGGCGGCTATTTCAAAGGCCACTTCTTCCCTACTCATATCTTCCTCTAATTTCTTTATACGCTTAGCTACGTTTTCAGGACCGACAAGCCCTTCAACCCTTTCAGCTAAATCCTTTGCCAATGGCACTTCGGTTTTCGTTTCAACATCCAAACCTTTTGAACGTGCTTCATTAGCTATGTCGTATAATACATGTGTTTCAGCTTCCAATCTTTCAAAATAATCCATAATATCGCCGTGGTTTTTTTAAAATCAGTTAGTTATTATATGTATATTTCGAACTATATTAAATTTAGGGAAGTGTGAAATTTGCAACCCTTTATATATTAAATTTATAAAGATTTAAATATTTTAAAAAAGAAATGTTTACTTTACATAGACTGTTGAACTTTTAAAAATTTTTCATTGCTTTTAGTGGTGATAAAGATGGCTGATGAACCAGCAAATAAAATGTATGGAAATAAAGTAAGATTAGACTTTACTAAATTAGGTAAAAACTCTAAAAAAGAAGTTTCAAGTGAAACTGAAGATAAACTTGTAAAAACTGAAGAAAAACCAGTTGAACCTCAAGTTGAAGAAATCAAAGAAGAAGTAGCTGAAGAGGTTGTAACTGAGGAAGAAGCTGTTGAAGAAGTAGCTGAAGAGGTTGTTGAGGAAGCTCCTCTTGAAGAAGCTGTTGAAGAGGAAGCTCCTGAAGAGGTTGTTGAGGAACCTGTAGTTGAGGAAGTTCCTGAAAAGATTGTTGAAAAACCTAAAGAAGAACCTAAAAAGCAGCCTAAAAAAGATGATTCTTCTGTTGCTAAGTTGAAAAAAGAGCTAAAGGAAAAAGAATCAAAATTAAAAAATCAATCAAATGAATTGAATTATCTGACTAATACAATCATTCCTGATTTAAAGAAGGAAAACGGTGAGCTCAAACGTCTTAAAAAAGAATTGTCTGACGCTCTAGAAAAAACTTCCAGGAAATATTATAATCAGCTTGACATCAATGAAGATTTAAGCAATCGTATTGGCGAATTGGGTGCAGACAGTGCAGTCAATAAGGCAAGAACTGACAGACTCCAATCTGAATTGGACAGCATTAAAGATGGATATGAAGAAAAAATTGCCTCATTAAAAGCCAAAATTTCTGATTTGCAATCTTCAAATGTTGAAGAATTGGAAAAAACCAATCAAAAGTTAAGGGATAATTTAAAAACCTCCAATGATGAGTTGGAAGAATCCAAAAAAGAAGTTTCCACACTTCAAGGCGAAGTTGATGATTTAAGGAAAAAACTCATCGAAATGGGCGATTACAAGGATGAAGTTGATGAACAAGCCCAAAAATCCATTGACAAATTGAAAGAGGAAATAGTTACTCTCAAATCCGAATTAAAAATCAAACAGAGTAATTATGACAAATTATCCAACGAATCTCAAAGAACCATTTCCGATTTGAGAGGACAAGTTGATAAACTTAAAGAAGACAATCAAAAACAATCCAGCAAAGGCGGTTTGTTTAACAGATTAAAAGGATGATTATCAATTAATCATCTCTATTCTTTTTTTCATGAAAAACGATTCTTATTTTATGGAACTGGCCATTAAGGAAGCTGAAAAGTCTTTAAATGAAGGCGGGATTCCGATTGGAGCCGTCCTGGTTAAAGACGGTGAAGTGATATCCAAAGGCCATAACAGATTAATCCAAAACAGTTCTGTAATTCTGCATGCCGAAATGGATGCAATAGAAAAAGCCGGCCGCTTGAATTATGGGGATTACAGGAAATGCACATTATATACAACCCTGTCACCCTGTCCGATGTGTTCCGGTGCCGTAATACTTTACAACATTCCAAGAGTCGTAATAGGCGAAAACACCACATTGATGGGTGCGGAAAATCTCCTTGAATGCAACGATGTCGAAGTGGTGGTTCTTGACGATATCCGATGCAGGGACTTGTTTTTGAAATTCACCTGCAACTGTTCTGAAATCTGGGATGAGGAACTGGCTAAGGTCGGAAACACTACGGAGGTTAAATAGATGCAGGTCATCGTAACCGACGAGCGCGATGGTAGGTTCATTGAATTGTGCAAATCATATGGATGCGTATTGGACGATCCACAGGTCGTGCTGCTTTTGGTCGGACCCGATTCAACCCTGGGATGCGCCAGCTTTAAGGTATTTGATTCACAATCCGTTGAAATTGTAAGCCTGTTCATTAAATCATCTAAAAACCGTGAAAAGATTTCATATAAGTTGATTAAGCAGCTTGAAAAGATAGCTATTGATTTGGGCTTTAAGGCCTCTTATGCCTATCTGGACGAGGATGATCTTGCCCTTGAAATTTTTAAAAAACTCGATTATGAAATTGTCAAAAATGATGATGAAATTTTAATAAAAAAAGAGTTTAGAAGCTTGATTTAAGCTTCTTTTCTTAATCTTTTAACTACAAAGTCCTTGTCTAAACTTAACAGGAATGATGCTGCTCTAGGGCCTTGTTTTTGACCAAGAATCATTTTATAGATTGCCTGGAAACCTTTTTGTGGCTTTAAGCCCAGGTTTTCTAAAATTCCGTACATGGCATCGTGCAATTCCTTGGCATCGCTGAACTCTGTCGCTTCAATTAAATCTGCCAAAGCATCAAGGAATTGGGTTTGTTCGTCAGTTAACGGCAGGTTAGGGACTTTCTTGGTTTGTACCTGGAACTTAACGAATTTTGGTGCATAGGTATCTAACCAGTAAATTACGTTATCGACCCTTTCACGGTATTGGGACATTTCCAGTTCGGTCAAGTCATCAAATTCCTTATCCTCAAAGCTTTTGGTCAGCTGTGAGTTTTTCTTAAGTATTTCAAAGATTTTCTCCAAATCGTCACCTGCAATCTGGTATGCGTTAACCAAAAATCTGAATGGTGGCCTGAAAGGCAGAGGCTCGCCGGCATTGATTTGGGCTATTTCATAGATTTCCCTGAATTTCCTGTCCTCTTTTTCGGAAGGAGCTTCCTCTTCGTTATAGAACACTTTTTCAACCTTGTCAAACTGGTCTATAAAGTCAAGGTAAGGCATTTTAGGTGAGAAATCCTTTGCTTTCATTGGTTTTGACCTGAATAAGTAATAGTTAAGGCTTTCGGCCGGACCGATTTTAAGCCATTCGTCCGGAGCGAAGAATACGCCGTGGGATTTACTCATAGCTTCACCGTCCAAGGTAATCCATTCGTATGGAACTGGATAAGGTGCAGGATAATCAAAGATTTTTTCTGAAATGACGCTGCTCACGTCGTATGATCCTCCGCTTGCTGCGTGGTCTTTTCCGAAAGGTTCGCAGGTAATGCCGAATATTTTCCATCTTGCTGCCCATTCGACTCTCCATGTGAGTTTTCCGTTTCCGGATTTGATATCCATTTCGCCTTCATGGCCGCATTCACATCTGTATTTCACGATGTCTCCGTCATAGTCATAAGCGTAAGTGGTATTGATACGTCCGCACTCTTCACAGACAGGATTGTAAGGCAGCCAGTCTTCAGCTAAAGGCTCCCTTCTGTATTCGTTGAAGATTTCCCTTATCTCATTAACATTTTCAAATGAAATCCTAATGTAGTCGTCATAAACTCCGCTTTTATACATTTCGTATCCTGATTTGGCTTCCATTTCAATGCCATAATCTTCAATGACATTCAGCAATGGCTTTTCGAAGTGCTCCACGAAGTTGCTGCAGCATCCGTCAGGACATGGAATTGTTGAGTACGGCATTCCCAAATACTGGTCGTAGTCTTCAGGAAGCGGATATGGAACTTTCCTGAGCGGATCGTTGTCGTCTGCAATCCATATGGTTTTGGCTTCCTTTCCTTTTTCTCTTAATTTCTTTCCAACTGCGTTAGCTATGAATATGTCGCAAGAGTTTCCAATGTGTATTGAACCTGATATTGAGGTTCCGCTTGCTATGATATGTTCTTCTACGTCTTTTTTACTTAATTCATCAGCTATGTTTTCAATCCAATGTGTCATCTAATTCACCGTTAATAATAAAAAAATTATCTTAAAAATAAGTATATTCTTATTCTTTGTATGTATTAATATAAAAAGATTAACTTATTTTGATATCCGACATGATTTTGTCGATGGCGTCAAGGAAATCCTTTGCGATTACCTGTTTTCTCTCGGCTCTGATTGCAAACATTCCAGCTTCCGTACAAACGGCCTTAAGGTCTGCTCCGGACAATCCTTCCGTTACTTCGCTTATTTCATCGAAATCAATGTCTTCGTCTATTTTCATTTTGGCGGTGTGTATTTCAAGGATTTTCTGCCTGCTTTCCTTTACCGGATTCGGCACTGCAATTGCCCTGTCGAATCTTCCCGGCCTTAAAAGAGCCTCATCCAGAATGTCTGGTCTGTTGGTGGCCGCAACGATTCCGACGTCTCCCCTTGATTCGAATCCGTCAAGTTCTGCTAGTAATTGCATTAGGGTTCTTTGAACTTCCCTGTCTGCTCCTTCACTGCTTCCAACCCTTTTTGTTCCGATTGCGTCGATTTCATCAATGAATATTATTGCAGGGGATTTTTCCTTCGCAAGCTCAAATACGTCCCTCACGATTCTTGAACCTTCACCAAGGTATTTGTTCACGAATTCGGAAGCTACAATCTTTATGAAGGTTGCATTGGTTTCATTTGCCACGGCTTTTGCAAGCAGGGTTTTTCCTGTTCCCGGAGGTCCGTAAAGAAGTATTCCCTTTGGCGGATCGATTCCGATTTCTTTAAATATTTCAGGATTTTTAATCGGAAGCTCTACAGTCTCCTTTACTTCTGTGATTTGGGGGTCAAGGCCTCCAATGTCATCATAGGTCGTTTCAGGCTTTTCATCAATTTCCATTGCTGCTACGTTCCTGTCTTTTTTAGGTGGAAATACGCGGACTACGCCTAAATTCTTCTGGTTTAATGCTACTCTTGCACCGGGTACCAATGATTCCTTTTTAATTGAACCTGGATAGGTAACCAGGAATTCATGTCCCACTGCGCCCTGGATTCCCACCTGCTTGTCATCAAAGACTTCGGTTACCGTTGCAAGGATTAAAGGGGTCTTTTTAAATGAGTTGATTTCGCCTTTAAGCTCTCTGATTTTGCCTTCCATCTGGCGATTGGAGATGCTGGTCTTGAACTGTTCGCCTTCAATGCTTCTTAATTTCTCCATCAGCTCGTCAACGGTCTTTTCGTTTTCATCTTTTAAAAGTTCAATCGTTTCAAGCAATTCTTCCTTTGTAAAATCGTCTACAGATTCCATTTTATTTTCCCCTGTTTTTTAAGATAATCCTGTGGGTTATATAAAAATTATATTATTAATATAATATATGATTCTTATCTGCAAAAAGGATTGTCATTTGGTAAAATATTCATCAAAAAATAGGTTCTGGAATCCAATGTAATGTTAATGTAAGGTGGAATCACTTAAATTAATTAATCCTTCAGCTTCGATTCATAGTCAACGGATAATCTATGGACTCTCTGTATATATTTTCTAATTTCTAATGCGGATAAAAGTTTAGTTGTTTTAACTATGACAATATTCAAATAACCGGATTAAAAAGAGTACAAAACCTGATGTTAGCAGTATCATAATATGTGTTTTAGGTTAATATAAAGTGTTTCCTTTATTTGATTTATATATGGGATGAAATAGATTATTATTTAGATTTCAATTGGATGTGTAGGTTAATATAAAGTGTTTCCTTTATTTGATTTATATATAAAATGAAATAGATTATTATTTAGATTTCAATAAATTAATGAGAGATTGTTATGAATATTAAATGCCCGAGTTGTACAAAGTCAATGAATAGACAGAATATTTCTGCGTGGCAATGCAGTAGGTATTTGGTTAAGTCCAACTTTGGGCTTAATGATTAATTATCCGCCAATTACCTTTTTTTCATTACCCGTTATATTTTGTTTATCTTCCATTAGAGTTATCTAATGAAACTGATTTTTTACGGCTTTTAAATAATTAGATCGATGGATTAACTTGTATAGCAGATTTAGAAAATATTCTAATCTTAGCATTATGAGTTGAAGAAAAATTTGAATTTCATGTTGGGAGAGTGGTGTACGGGTTAGCATCTGTGCTTTGGAAGCATGGGAATCAAGTTCGAGTCTTGGCTTTCCCATTCAAATTTCAGAATAATTATTCATAGCGGGTGCGTAGTATAGTAGGGTAATACGTCGGACTTTTAATCCGAAAATCGGGGGTTCAATTCCCTTCGCACTCATTGGCCTTATTATCTGGCCATTCAAAGATATGCTTTCATATTTTGATCTCCAAAATTTGGGGTTTAATTTTAAACTCCAAATAATATACTGGCTTGTGACTCAGCCTGGTAGAGTGCCGCCCTTACAAGGCGGATGCCGAGGGTTCGAATCCCTCCAAGCCAATTTGGGCTATGGTTTCATTGGTGTAACGGCAACATACATGTCTGTGACGCATGAGGCAAGGGTTCAACTCCCTTATGAAACCTTTTAATGCATGTAATTGGTAATTCAATGGTGATTGGGAATATGGGAATCATTCCGCCCATTTAATCTGATTTTCATTATTCCCATTAATTCTAAAGGGCCTAATTGATTAAATATTTCAATTAGGCCCAGGTCAGATGATTATGCGTCGTTAGCTCAAATGGAAGAGCATCTCCTTTTGGAAGATGATGCGGTTCGAGTCCGCTACGGCGCACCAAAAGCAAAATATCTTGGTGGAAGCTAATTTCTCCATCAGGGTATTTTTATTGGGGGTTTATCCCCCCATTACCGCTTAATAATCAATTGAGGGAGTGGTTTAACTGGTAAAACCCTTGGTTTTTCAAGTGATACTCGTTCAAGTCGAGTCTCCCCCTTTGGGATTACATATTCCATAAATCCCTATTCCTCTAATTAGCCGGTTTTTCCGGCTTTTGCTTTAGTGGTGTAATTGGTAACATACGGTCTTGCCAAGGCTGAGATTAGGGTTCAAGTCCCTGCTAGAGCACTTAGGCCCGGCAATTAAAATGGGCAGGATTTTCCTGCCCGTTTTGGGGGGGGTATGGTGTAATGGCAACATCACTGACTCCAGATCAGTGGCTGGAGGTTCAATTCCTTCTACCCCCATACTCTAAAAATCATGGGCTGATTGTCTTGCATGAGTCAATTAGGCCCTGCAGATGAGGTTTATAATCCAGAACTATTGGTGAAGTCAGATAGATGGCCTATTCTACTGGACTGCTAATCCAGAGTCCGTTAGGACACGAGAGTTCGAATCTCTCCTTCACCGTTTAAAAATTTTTCCATGCTTTAGTAGTGATAATCGGTAACACACGACCCTTCCAAGGTTGGAATCTGGGTTCGAATCCCAGCTATAGCATTTATGGCCCTGTAATTCAATTGGTAGAATGCCTCTCTTGCAAGGAGGATGCTTCGGGTTCAAATCCCGGCAGGTCCATTCTTGAAGACATTCTGTAATAACAGCTTGTTTTCATTAAAATTGTATTAGTTAATAGCATGTTTTGCCATAATTATTAAATAATAAATGACGGAGGTGAAATGTTTGATAATTGATGGAAAGCGTTCCCTTGCCCACGTTGAAAAAATATCCTGGGTTAAAGAAATTGAAGGGGCGGATAACATAGAACTTATTGGGGTTCTGGGATGGAATTGTATCTCAAAAATCGGCGAATTTGAAAAAGGGGATTTTTGCGTATACATTGAAATAGATTCAAAGGTTCCCGAAAAGGAGTGGTCTGAGTTTTTAAGACGCAAACACTTCAAAATCAAGACCATGAGACTTTCCAGGTTCAATGTTATCTCTCAGGGCATAGCACTTCCTCTGGATATTTTCGATGTCGAAATTCCAAAAAAGGAAGGCACGGATGTAACCGAATTGCTTGAGATTAAATACTCAAACCCTAAGGACGCTAAACGCAAAGGCGAAGGTCTAAACAAGTACGAAGCCATGGCGCTGCGCAACAAGGAACTGTTTGAAAAATCCTGGGTGAAATGGTTAATGAATAGAGATTGGGGTAAAAAACTGTTATTTTTCCTTTTAGGTGATGACAGGAAAGATAAAAGTAAGCGTTTTCCAAATAAATTTGATCATATTTCCAAGACTGACCAGGAACGCTGCGAAAACATGCCGGACGTATTGCAGGACAAGACCCCGTTTGTCCGTACGCAGAAATGTGACGGATCTTCCGCCACATACATTCTGGAAGTGACCAATACACATCCATTAAAAAAGGACTATGAATTCTACGTCTGCTCCCGCAATCTGCGCGTATTCAGGGAAGATGACCCTTTAGTTGATAATGACAATCCATACTGGGAACTGGCGGATAAGCTTGACATTGAAAGAAAACTCAGAGATTATCTGGAAAAGCACAAAGGCTGCAAGTATGTCTGCTGGCAAGGCGAGATTTGCGGTCCGAAAATTCAAGGAAATCCGCATAAGTTAACGCAAAATCATCTTTTCTGTTTCCACATGATCGACAGTAATGGAATGTTCGACATTCGCGAAGCTAAAAAGATCTGGGATGAATACGGAATTGAAAGTGTTCCGATTGATGATGAGGAATACGTTCTTCCGGATGATTTCGAAGAGTTCAAGCTAAGCGCTGACGGATACTACGATTCCGATGTATGTGAAGGTCATGAAAAATGTGCTATGGAAGGTTGGGTATACTACAAAACAACTGATCCTAAGTTCAGTTTTAAAAATATTTCCTGCAAGTACCTAATTAAAAGAGGGGAATAGTCGTGTTTGGGGATTTTTTCCTCAAACATTTTTTTTTAAAATATAATGTGTTTGCAGATATCATGTTATTAAAGATTTTTTTTCTTTCCCAGTTTGGGATTTAATTTAATGATAAAATCTTTATTATAATTAGTAAGCTAATTTTTTTTCTTTAATGGGATTATAATCTTATTAAGTTATGTGGTGATTTTATTGTTGTCTAATTTTAAAATGGTGCTAGAATTAGAGTTGAATCTAAATGAACACTAATTAAAATTCTATATACTATAGTTAATATAAAAAATTAAAATAAATAGATTAAAGAATCTATTTAATTAAGTCTGAATCGGATTGGTCCAGCCATTCGTTAACGATTTTTACTGCGCAGTAGTTACCGCACATGGTACATGTGTCTTCCTCTTCAGGAGGTCTTTCATCTCTTTTTGCACGTGCAGCTTCCGGAAACATTGCGCATTCGTATTGTGCTTCCCAGTCCAATCTTTTTCTTGCTTCAGCCATTGCCAAGTCTTGTGAACCGTCAATTTGGCCGCTTGCAAGGTCACCTGCGTAGGCTCCGATTTTAGTTGCAATGACTCCTTCTTTAACGTCTTCAGGTGAAGGAAGAGCCAGATGCTCTGCAGGAGTTACGTAACAGATGAAGTCTGCTCCAGCTTTTGCGGATGATGCGGCTCCGATTGCGGATACGATGTGGTCGTAACCAGGTGCCACGTCACATACAATAGGTCCGAGCATATAAAACGGTGCGTTTGAACACATTTTCTTTTGAATCATGACGTTTGTTGGGATTTCATTGATTGGGATGTGTCCAGGTCCTTCAATCATACATTGAACGCCTGCTTCACGTGACCTGTCAATCAATTCGCCTAAAATGATCAGTTCTTGTATCTGGGCCCTGTCTGTTGAGTCAGCAATGGATCCTGCCCTCATACCGTTTGCAAGTGAAAGCACTACGTCATGCTCTTTGGCGATTTCCAAGACATAATCGAAGTTTTCGTATAAAGGGTTTTCCTTTTCGTTTTCTACAATCCATCCGGACATGAATGAACCTCCTCTTGAAACAAGTCCTGTTACACGGCCTTGCCTTTTGAGTCTGGTTAAGGTTTCAATGTTGATACTGCTGTGGACTGCCATAAAGTCGATACCGTCTTTTGCCTGCTTTTCGATGGTGTTGAACAAGTCATCTTCAGTCATGTAAATGACGGAACCGTCCCTTCTTATGCTTTCAATTGCTGCCTGATAAACCGGTACGGATCCTACAGGTAATGGGGACATGTCCAAAACCCTGTTTCTGATAACGTCCAGGTCTCCGCCGATACTCAGCTCCATCAGACAGTCTGCACCGTGGTCAATTGCTATCTGTGCCTTTTGAACTTCCTCATCAAAGTTAACGATATCTGTGGATGTTCCGACTGTTGCGTTTACTTTTGTCCTGAGTCCTGCACCGATACCTGCAGCTTCAATGTCTCTGTTAACGTTACTTGGGATTACAATGGTTCCGTTTGCAACGGATTTAAGAATAAAGTCTTCTGAAACATTCTCTATTTCTGCCACATGTTTCATTTCATCGGTTAAAATACCTTTTTTCGCATCACTAATCTGTGTCATATTATCACTCAATTAACATTTAATTAAATCAACATGATTTGATAACAAAATCATTTTTATTTGATATTAATTATTTTGACTTTATAATATATAAATTAATTGATTGCAACTCTATATAACTTGAATTAACTAAAGTTTATTTTAAAACAATTTTGATTGTTTTGTAGTTTCCCTTTTTGGAAATTCGTGCAGGTAAGCAAAAATCTCGTCTGTATTGGTCATGATTCCTGCTTCCGTTGTTTTCCGGTTAAATATCTTCATTAATTTCGCGTTATTCGGACTTGGAATGTGATAATTGCTTTTAAAGTGCCTGATGTATTTCTGCTTCAGGCCCGGAAAGCTTTCATCAAGCTTCTTGTAGAAATACTGTCGGTTTCCGTCTCTTAGGGTCAGGCCCATTTCAAAGCACAGTATTGCCTTGACATTGGTGTCAATGCAGTAGTCAAGAATCTGGTTAATATTGTCCTCATTGTCATTAATGAAGGGCAAAATCGGGCACAGCCAGACAACGGTCGGTATGTCATTTTCGTTTAAAATTTCCAATACTTCAACGCGCCTTTTTGTTGTACAGACGTTTGGTTCTAAAATTTTGCACAAATCCTCATCGGCGGTGGTCAGTGTCATCTGGACAACGGCCTTTGTATTTTCATTAATCTTTTTGATTAATTCAAGATCCCTTAAAATCAAGTCGGACTTTGTAATGCATGTAAAGCCGTGGCCATACTTGTATATTAATTTTAAGGCATTTCTTGTGTATTCAAGTCTCTTTTCAATCGGCATGTATGGGTCTGACATTGAACCGGTTCCTATCATGACTTTCTGGCGCTTGTTTTTTAGGGATTTTTTCAATAATTCCAAAGCGTTCTCCTTTACCTCAATATCCTCAAAATCATGATTTATCTGGTAAATGTCGCTTCTTGAGTCGCAGTAGATGCAGCCGTGGGAACATCCCCTATAAAGATTCATACCGTTATTTGGTGATAGGATACTTTTAACCTGGCGATAGTGCATAAAAATCAAAAAAATAAATAAAATGAGTTTAATAAAACTCATTCATACGTTCAAAGGCGTCGTCAAAGCTAGGCATGTTGGTTTGACAGCCTTGGTGCTCAATAATAAATGATGAAACTGCAGATGCGAATTTTGCAGATTCTTCCAGTGATTCTCCGTTAAGGAACCTTGACAGGAATCCTGCCCTGTAGGAATCTCCGGCTCCGGTAGGATCGACGACATTAACTTTAATTGCGTCAATCGTGATTTTTTCTTCACTGGAGTAGATTTCGCTTCCGTTTGCTCCGCAGGTTTTAACGATTATTTTAGGACCCATTTCCCTTAATCCGGTCAAATCGGTCTCAAGAGATTCCAAAATCCTTTCGATTTCATGATGATTTCCGAAAAGGATTGTTGCGTTTTCGATGACATCCCTTAACTTTTTGGTGTCGTACATTCCAAGATCCTGACCCGGATCGAATGAAACGAGTATGTCTTCATTTTTGGCCTCTTCTGAGCATTTCCAGTTGAAGTCAGGGTCGCCTGTTGCCAGATGAATTGCCTGTGCGTTTTTAATTACATTTGCAGGCACTTTGCTTTCTGCAAATTCCTTGGCGGCACCCCAGTAGAAGTAACTGATTTGGTCTTCGTTATCGTCAGTTAAAACGAATGCTGTTGGAGTTTTTTCTCCAGGAACAACAATTAATGATTCGGTGTCAACGCCCAGAGTTTCCATGTGTTCGAAATACTCGGTTTTTTTGAAGTCTCCACCAACTGCAGATACCAAAGCGGTTTTCAGTCCGAGATTTGCTCCAACGCAAGCAACGTTTGCAGCTGCTCCGCCATTGAAGGTTTTCATATCTGTTATTGGAGCAGAAAAGTTTGCTTTTGGAAATGAAGGCACTCTAATAATATAATCGTGAGCTGAATGACCAATTGCTAGTAAATCTATGTCTTTAACCATAATTATCACTTTATTTTCGTTTTTAGTATAAATTAATATGCTGCAAAAACCTATATGAATAAGATTTCACAACATTGCAATGAGGTGTAATATACAATATGTTTTCACAGTATAAATAATGTTGGTGAGAGCGTGTGAGAACTATTCAGTCCATGGCAATGAAACCTTGCTTAACGATGTCTTTTTGTGCATTGGTCAACAAATAATTGATGAATTCATCAGTTTTAGGGTCTTCATCGTTAACTTTAATCAGGCTGATTACATGTCTTGTATCAAACTTCAATATCTCATTCCCGGTAAAATAGCTCGCATTAAGGAAACTGTATAGGTTTTCGGAATTTTTAACGAGTTTAAATGCATCAAACTGTGAATTGACTTCATGCCTGATGCTGTAATTCAGGTCATAGTGTTCGAGCGTATTCCATGCAAGCCTCTGGGCTGAGCCGTTGACTTTTACAAATTCAAGATTGTCCAAATCCTTTATGCTTTTGATTTCCTTGGAGTCGGGGCTTGAAATCAGAACGAGATAATCGTATGCTATGGGGATGAAGTTGATGTCCCTTTCATAAGCTATTAATGGGTCATCCAGCGTCAATAGGTCAACAACTCCTCTTTTGGCCAGTTTAAATGCATCCTCGTCATTGCTGCTGTAAACGTTAATGTTGAATGGCAGGTCAAGGCTTTCTATAAGGCTGGAGCTGATATGGCCTCCGGCGATGTTGATGTTGTCCGGCTCGGCAATCTGAATCAGGTATTTTCTGTACTCCTCTAAAAGTTTTAGGCCATTTTCCGTAAGAACGCTTCCGTTACCTCTTTTTTCTGTCAGCTTGAATCCCAATGTATTTTCGGCCTTAAGGATTCTTCGGTTTAAAACAGTATGTGAAATGTTCAGTTCTCTGGCGGACTTTCTTTGGGAATTTGTCCTGTTTAGAGATTCCAGACTTTGATATAACTTGTAACCATAGATTTCACCATTTATCTCTAAACTAATCAACCCTTTGCTTTGGAGTTTCATAATTAATTATATATTAAAGTTTTTCTATATAATTAAATTACTGGTATTAGGATGATAAAATGGAATTAATGAAAAGCTCTATTAAAGCGATTATAGGAAATATTGTAAGTGCCGAAGAATTTTTGGATGAGGAATCCATTGATGAATTTGAAGACATTATTATTGAATCCAGCAACGTTTTTGTAACCGGTGCCGGAAGATCAGGGCTTGCCGCAAAGGCTTTTGCCATGAGGCTGATGCACTTGGGCGTAAGCGCATATGTTGTCGGAGAAACAATTTCCCCGGCCATCAATGCGGATGATTGTATAATAGCCATTTCAGGATCCGGTGAAACGAACACCATAGTTTCTGCAGCAAAAATTGCTAAAAGCAGGGGTTCAAAGGTCCTGACAGTTACTTCCTATCCTGATTCAACCTTGGGTCAACTGGCCGATGCATGCATTCTCGTCAAGGGTAGAACAAAAAAAGAGGTTGATGATGAAAATTATATGAAGCGTCAAATTCACGGTAACTATACCTCATTGACGCCTTTGGGTACTGCATTTGAACTGACCACTTTGGTATTTCTGGATGCAATCGTATCTGAATTAATGGAGAAGATGCATCAGACCGAAAGTGATTTAAAAGCAAGACACACTGTTTTAGAGTAATTTAGTCAAAAATTACTCTATTTTGATTATTATATATATTACACCTTTCACCGCGCAGGAAACCGACCAGCGTAACATTTCCTTTTTTTGCAATGTTGTATCCTGAATTGGCCGGAGCGGCGTTTGAGGCCAATATTGGAACGCCGGCACGAGTCATTTTGATGACCATGTCCGCAGGCATCCTTCCGCTGTAGATAACATAAGAGTTTGACAAATCAAAGCCATTCAGTATTCCGTATCCGATTACCTTGTCGACTGCAACGTGACGGCTGACATCTTCTTTTACTACAAACTGACCATCATAAACAATTCCGGCCACGTGAGTTCCTCCAGTTGCCTGCCAAATTTCGGCATTGTCCTTAAGCTCTTCAATTCTGTCAATCAGTTCATGGACTGAAACCTGAAAATCGGATTTGACTTCCTTAACGTCCTTGATTTTGCTTCTCCAGCCTCCGGCGGAATCGGAACACAAAACGGTTTCGTTAGTCTTAAGCAGTCTGTCGTCAATTTCGGCAAAAATCTGATTTCCTTCTATTTTGATTTCTTTTATTGAATCCAGTGAATCGACCATGTTTTCATTGAACATGTATCCGACCGCAAACTCTTTAAGAGAGTCCTCAATGGCTGACAGACTACGGGAAATGTCTCCGTTAATTGTTAATGTAATCGTTTCATCCTGTACGACATTTTCCCTAACTTCTTTTGCTTCATTGTTTTTGTATGATATTGCGTCAATCTCTTCAATTCTCATTTGAATTATCTCCTATTATGTCAATTGTTATTTTTGTTTAATGTTGTATTTAAGTTTCAATAATATAATATATATTAATAGGAAGTTCGAATTCCGTTAAGATATAATAATAATTGGATGGGATATTATGGATCAAAAGGATTATGAAGAGCAATTGGAAATGGCCGGTGAATTCCATGGTGAAATCTGTGGCGGAATAGCCATTGGAACTAAATTGGCAATGTACGGACTGGAATTGATGGGCATGGAATTGAATACTCGCCATAAAAACCTGATTGTTATTTTGGAAATTGACCGGTGTATGGCTGATGCTGTTCAGGCCGTAACCAAATGCTCAATGGGTAAGCGTTCACTGAAACAGGCATATTACGGTAAATTTGCAGCCACTTTCTATAATATGGATACTGGTGAAGCCTTAAGGATTGTTGATGCTGATGCAAACAGGAAGGATAAGGTTAAGGAAACCCGTGATGAAATGATTGAAAGGTTTAAGACCACTCCTCCCGAAGAATTATTCACTGTTCAAAAGGTGAAAGTTGACTTGAATGAAGTACAGATGCCGGGCAAGCCACATGTCAGTGAAACATGTTCTGTCTGTGGTGATAGGGTAACTGATGGCCGTCATCTTATTGTTGATGGCAAACCCGTTTGCAGACCTTGCGCTGAAGGTGCATATTACGAAGTGATTGATGAATAATTGAACTGATTATTCAAAAATTGTCTTCAAAATTCATAATGTATCTTGGCGGTTATGGGTCAATATTACGTTTTGTCACATGTCGAAGAAATGCTTAAAAAAATTTTGGATATTATGCTTTATTTATTTAATTTAATTAATATTAATCTTTTATTTTCTTTTTTTATTTGTTTAAAATTTGTTTGATAGTATTCGAACAATTTTATTTTATGTATGCCTAAAATGTACAAAAAAGTAACGATGTGAATAAATTTCTATCATGATTTATCATTAACTTTTTATTTATTCACTTTAAAGTATTTAAAATTTTCTTTTTGATTCTAATAACAAAGCCTTTTTATTATATGAATACTAAATATAATAATCATAATACAATGGATTATACAATTTGGCAGATTCATCTGTATTATGTTCTATAAATTAATTTATAAAGGGGATAAAAAAAGAGGTTGAGATTATGAGTTCATCTTTTAAAAGTCCAGTAGATACTGCAAAAGCAATATCTAATACAGCTGGAGCTAAAAACTCAGCAAATATAGTAAATGTGATTTTACTCTCCTTTTTAGCAGGAGCTTATATCGCATTCGGTGGATTGCTAGCAGAAATTGCTAGCGCAGGAATGTTAGCCGCAGGCGCACCTGTCGGATTAGAAAAATTCGTATTCGGTGCAGTGTTCCCTGTAGGTTTGATTATTGTTGTAATCGCAGGATCAGAATTATTCACAGGTAATGTAATGTTCATGACCCTCGGTGTATTAGACGGTACCGCATCTGTTGGCGGTCTCGCTAAAAACTGGGTATTAAGTTGGATTTTCAACTTTGTCGGTGCATTATTTGTTGCATTCGTACTTGCTTACATGGGAGGTCTCTTCCCAGCAGATTCAGCATTTGCAACAAAAGCTACTTCTGTAGCAGCTGCTAAAGTAGCTTTACCATTTGATAAAGCATTAATCAGAGGAATCGGTTGTAACTGGTTGGTCTGTCTGGCTGTATGGTTAGCTAATGCATCAGATGATATCATTGGTAAAATCGTCGGTATTTGGTTCCCAATCATGGCGTTCGTATGTATCGGATTTGAGCACAGTGTTGCTAACATGTTCTTTATACCTTTAGGTATGTTCTTAGGAGCTGAAGGTGTAAACTGGGGATCCATGATCATCAATAACTTAATTCCTGTAACCTTAGGAAACATTATTGGTGGAGCTGTATTTGTAGCTTGTATATATTGGTACACTTTTCTTAAAGACTAGTGTTAAAACTTTTTAAGAAGCATTCATTGCTTCTTAATAAAATTTTTTATCAAAAAAATAAATAAAAAAATTTTGGAGATTATAAAATGGTTGAGATTAAATATGTCCCATCTATTTGTCCGTACTGTGGTACTGGTTGTGGAATCAACTTTGTAGTCAAAGACGGTAAAATCATTGGGGTTGAACCTTACAAAAGACACCCTGTAAATGAGGGTAAAGTATGTCCAAAAGGTAACTTTGGATATCAGTTTATTAACAGAGAAGATAGATTAACTACTCCATTAATAAAAGAAAATGGCGAATTCAGAGAAGCTTCCTGGGATGAAGCATTAGATTTAGTTGCTAACAAACTCAAAGAAGTTTCAGATGAAGACCCAAACAAAGTTGGATTCTACGCATGTGCTCGTTCACCAAACGAAAACATTTACATTACTCAAAAATTAGCAAGAGTAGCTTGTGGTACCCAAAACGTAGACCACTGTGCACGTATCTGTCACGGTCCTACTGTAGCAGGTCTCGCAACCACTTTCGGTTCCGGTGCTATGACCAACGGATTCGACAGTATCAAAGAAGCAGACTACATTTTCTGTATTGGATCAAACAACATGGAAGCACACCCATTATTCGGTCGTAAAATGATTCAAGCTAAACAAAACGGTGCTAAATTAGTTGTTTTAGACCCAAGATTCACTCCTACTGCTAAAATCGCTGATGAAT
Source organism: Methanobrevibacter millerae (assembly GCF_900103415.1). Taxonomy (NCBI): domain Archaea; kingdom Methanobacteriati; phylum Methanobacteriota; class Methanobacteria; order Methanobacteriales; family Methanobacteriaceae; genus Methanobrevibacter; species Methanobrevibacter millerae. The sequence goes on along the minus strand of NZ_FMXB01000008.1, from coordinate 39,621 downwards.
ATGTACAATTTGAAACCGGTACTGACGTAGCTTTAATGAACGCAATGATTAAAGTTATCATCGATGAAGGATTACAAGATGACGAATTCATTGCTAACAGAACCAAAGGTTACGAAGAAATGAAAGAAACCGTTCAAAAATACACTTTAGAAATGGCTTCTGAAATTACCGGAATCAAACCTGAAGTAATTAAAAAATTAGCTATTGATTACGCATCTGCTGACAAAGCAGCTATCGTATACTCATTAGGTATTACAGAACACTCACACGGTGCAGACAACGTTATGTCCACTGCTAACTTAGCAATGTTAACCGGTAACATCGGTAAACAAGGTACTGGTGTAAACCCATTAAGAGGACAAAACAACGTACAAGGTGCTTGTGATATGGGTGCATTACCTTCCGATTACGTAGGTTACAGAAAAGTTAAAGACCCAGAAACTACTGCATGGTTCAATGACTACTACAGTGGATACGGCTACGAAGTCAACTTACCAACCACTCCTGGTTTAACCTTAGTTGAAATGATGAATGCAGCTCACGCTGGAGACTTAAAAGTATTATACATCCACGGTGAAGACCCTGTATTATCAGATGCTGATGTACAACACACCAAAGAAGCACTCGAAAACTTAGAAATGTTAGTTGTACAAGAATGTTTCTTAACTGACACCGCACAATGTGCTGACGTTGTTTTACCTGCAGCAGGTTGGGGTGAACAAGAAGGTACATTCACCAGTGGTGAAAGAAGAGTACAATGCTTACACAAAGCTCAAGAACCACCTGAAGGCGCATGGTTAGATTGGAAGATCATGGAAGAAATCGCAGTTAGAATGGGAGTTCCAAGAGAATTATTCCACTACGAATCTGCTCAAGACATCTTCGAAGAAATCAGAGAATGTGCTCCTATCATGGCTGGTATGAACCGTGAAAGATTAGACACTCCTGAAGCACTTCACTGGCCTTGCCCATCTGAAGACGACCCATGTCAACCATTAATGCACAAAGAGAAATTTGCACACCCTGATGGTTTAGGAGTCTTCCAGGCATTAGAACACAAAGGACCAGTTGAAACTGTAGATGATGAATATCCATTATTATTAACTACTACTAGGATTTTGTTCCACTATCACGCTGCTATGACCAGAAGATGTGAAACATTAAACAACGAAGTTAAAACTGGATTCATCGAAATCAACAGTAAAGATGCTGCTGAAAGAGGAATTATTAACGGTGAAGTTGTAAGAGCATTCTCCAGAAGAGGAGAAATCGCTATTCCTGCTCGTGTAACTGACGACATCAGAGAAGGTATCGTTAACATCCCAATGCACTTCGTAGAATGTGCTGCTAACGTATTAACTAACTCTGACTCATTCGACCCTAAATCCAAAATGGTTGAATTGAAAGCATGTGCTATCCAAGTAGAAAAATTCCCTGAAAAATTAGAAATGAAAGGCGAAGTCTACAAAGAAGGTACTGACACTGAAATCAAAGCAGAAAATATAGCAACTACCACTGTTCAAGTAGGTAAATAAACAAGGAGTCGATTTAAATGAGCGAAAATATGTATTATGCTTACTCAGCTAATGACGACATCAAAGCTAAAGGTGAATATGGTGGAGTTGTAACCACTATCATGAAATACTTATTAGAAAGTGGTAAAGTTGATGCAGTTGTTGGTGTAGAAGAAGGTCACGACTTATACGATGGTGTACCATGTTTAGTAACCGAACCTGAAGACATTATTAAAACCGCTGGTTCAATTCACTGTGGTACTTTAAACTTAGCTAAATTTGTATACAAATACTTAGATGGATGCAGAGACATGAAAGTTGCTGTCTCATGTAAACCATGTGACGCAATGACCATTAGAGAATTAATCAAAAGAGGAAAAATCATCGGAGACAACATCATTATGATTGGTGTAAACTGTGGTGGAACATTACCACCTGTACCAACCATGAACATGATCAGAGATGTCTACGAATTAGACCCTAAAGAAGTTGTCAAAGAAGAAATCTCTAAAGGTAAACTTATCATGGAAACTGCTGACGGTGAAGAAAAAGGCTTCGGTATCGAAGACTTAGAAGAAGACGGCATGGGTAGAAGAGAAAACTGTCAAAGATGCAGCTTAAAAATCCCATCCAATGCTGATATTGCATTAGGTAACTGGGGAGTTATCGGCGACTTAGCTGGTAAAGCTACTTTCGTAGAAGTATTTACCGACAAAGGTGCTGAAATCTTAGCTGACGTTATCAACGACGGTTTAATCGAAGTTACCGAACCTATCGAAAAAGGTATCAAAATCAGAGAAAACATTAACAACTTCATGCTCAAAGCTTCCAACGCTAAGAAAGAAGTTGACTATGCTGGAACTACTGGAGACATCATTGATGTATTCCACATGTACGACGAAGAATTCTCCAAATGTATGAAATGTTACGGCTGTCGTGAAGCATGTCCATTATGTTTCTGTGAAGACTGCTGTCTTGAAGCTGAAGGTCCTGAATGGGTACCTGGTGGATACACTCCTGCAGCACCATTCTTCCACTTAACTCGTATGGTACACATGGTTGATGCTTGTACCAACTGTGGTCAATGTAGTGATGTATGTCCTTGTGAAATCCCTGTATCCAAAGTATGGAGTACTGTAAACAACAAAGTAAGAGAAGTTTACGGATACATCCCTGGATTCGACACTGACGACAGAATCCCATTCACTGAACACATCTCAAAAGCTGAAAAATTATAGATAAAGCGTTTCGCTTTATTTATTTTATTTTTTTGTAAAAAATGCACCTTTCTTTCATTTTTTATTTTTTTTTATTTTTTTTTCAAAACTAGTTTTATAATATTTTATCAAAAAAAAGAGAAAAAAAAGAGTTTTTAATCGATATTAAACGGTTCGCGTTTATTAATACCTTTTAAAAAGATCTCTTCTAATTTTTCATCACTTGCATCATTTCTGATTTCGGTGATTATGTCTACAAGATTATCGTTTCTTAAAAGACATGGCTTGATTTTACCGTCAGGAGTTACCCTCAATCTGGTACAATTTGCGCAGAATTTAGAGTTATCAACAGGCTTGACTACCTCGATTTCTCCACCGTTAATGTAATATTTCTTACGGCCCTGCATAAATTCACGTTCTCTTACGTCATCAGCTATATCAGCCAGCCTATCTTCGACCATGTCAAGCTTGTAGTGGTATTCCGCTGAGAATTTATCGTCATCACAGTTTTCGCTTTCGATAAGCTCAATCAGCTGCAGAACCATGTTGTTGTCTTTGCAGAACTCGAACATTTCCTTTATCTCATGTTCGTTGATGTCCTTCATGATGACCATGTTGATTTTAACGGGGTAAAGCCCGACTTCAACGCTTTTAAGGATTCCTTCCTTGGCCTTTTTAAGGTAATCCTTTTTGGTTATGAATTCATAAGTTTTAGGGTTAAGCGTATCCAGGCTGACATTAACTCTGTCAAGGCCGGCTTCTTTTAAATCCTTGGCGTATTTTTCAAGTAAAATACCGTTTGATGTCATTGAAATGTCCTTGAAGTCAAGGCTAGCTATTTTGGATACGATTTCGACAATGTCTTTTCTGATTAGGGGTTCTCCACCGGAAAGCCTTATTTTTCTAACGCCAATCTCTTTGGCCACTTTACAGATTCTGTATATCTCGTCAGGGGTCATTTCATTTTTAGAGGATCTCATTCCGTCATGATGGCAGTAGATGCAGTTAACGTTGCACCTGTTGGTCAGGGTAATCCTGAGTGAAAGTATCGGCCTGTCGAACTTGTCCTTTACTACTTTTTGCGTCATGATTATACTTCCACGTCTATTTTGATTTCATTAATCTTTCCATCAATTTTTAGGGTGTTTACCATTGAAAAGATCGTTTCCTTTAGAATGCCTGATGTGAATTTGTTTATTGCCAAATCCTTATCGTTTACCTTAAGGCTGATAGCTGCATCGTATAATGAACAGTTTTCAATACCCGTAATCTCTACGGATATCTTTTTTACTTCACCTTCAGTCTTGAGTGATTTAACGATTCCCAGAACTGAACTTGAGATTATGTCTTTAACGAAGCGGTTAATGTCTAAAGGCTTTTTGTTGATGAATATTTCACCATTCAAGTCATTTTCAGAGGGATTATCTTCATTGTTAATCAGAAGCTCGATTTTTGAGATATCCTCAACGCCGTAATCTTTAATGTTAAGGGTGCTGATTATTCCAAGGACGACCTGCCTGAAGTAATCGCTTACGAATCTGTTCAGACCTATAATATTATTGTCAATGGATAAATAGCTTGAAACGTCATCCAAGTCATCGGTTTTAAGGTTGCCTTCACGGATTTCTTTTGCAATGATTTCTCCGTCGTTGTATCCGCAGTTGTTTGCAAAGAGGGTGTCAACGATATCGTGACCCCTTTCCTCTATCAAATCAACCAGTTCGCTTACGCCTTCGGGAGTAATCGTGAATGAATCAACCTGCTTTATGGTGTATTCGTCAACTACATTGTCTGAAGTGGCAATTTTCGGGTAGTTGTATGTCTTAAAGCCTTCAATGACAACAAAATCAACGTTGTCCATATGCTTGATTAAATAAAGCAGTCTGTTTAAATCCATGTCCTGTCTCATGTTAAAAAACGTTGTTGACCCGACGCCGACAACCACTTGTGATCCGGCTTCCTTATGCTTCCAGGTGTCCGTATTTTCTCTGTCCATCTCCATTGTGTGATGGGAATGTTTTATTGAAGCGACTTTATACCCTCTATTTGTAAGCTCTTCAATAACTTTTACAGTTAATGAGGTCTTTCCTGTATTTTTCTTCCCTACAATCGATACAATTTTCATATTAATAATCCCCTATATATTAATTATAATTATATTTTTTAAAATATTAATAATTTAATATGTGTAGTTACTACACGTTTTAGGTCAACCAAAAATTTATTTGGAATTTTCAGCCTTTTTGTAATACTTTTTCATGAGTTAAGTATTACGTATTTTTAGCGAAAATCACCATTTTTTTAATGTTAAAAGATTTTAAAGGAATTAAATTAATTAATTCAAGCTATTTGATGTTAATTAATTGAAATATTAATGATATACTCTATTTGTATAAAAATATTGTTTTTAATCAATTTTGAAAAAATTTTTTGTGTAGTATCTACACAGTAGTATATAAGGCTTTTCATTTAATTTTATTAGGCAAGTATATTTATATAAGAAAACATATGTGTAATCATTACACATGGTGGTTCAAATGCCGAAGCATATTGCATCTGGTTTAAAATATCTGGCTGCGGTTAAGTTAAAAGAAGCCGGTGAAAGTCACCAGGCAATAGCTGACGAGTTAGGCATTGATAGATCTACTGTATCACATTATCTGAATGGCAGTAACTTATCCTGGCATTCTATTAATGTTGCAAGGACTATCACTCAATTAACTCCCAGAGATTTTTTAATGATGACCAATGCGGTATTTGATGAACCAGAACAGAGTCGAAAAATTGTGAATATTTGCCGAGATAAAAACTATGAAGCAATTATTGAAGATTCCTGTATTGGTTGCGGCTTATGTGTAAATGTGTGTTCTATGAAGGCTATTAAATTAGAATCATTAACAGCACATACAAACTCCGTACTATGTTGTGGTTGTCAGCTATGTAAAGATGAGTGCCCAACTGATTCGATTAAAATTTTGGAGATTTAATAATGATAAGAAATTTGAAAGAAGTTAATGACAATAACTTTGACATTACAAGGCCAGCGGAGGAAGTAAGGAATTTGTCTTTCAAGGATCACATCTGTATTGGATGTGGAATTTGTGAGTCCACCTGTCCTGTTGGTGCTATAACATTGAATGAGATTGCTGTTGACTCTCGTGTTCAGGTAGCCAACAACGTCTACTTCAGTGGTCATGAAAAAATCGCACAAAACATTCATGACGAATTTGATGTTCAAAGAATTAGTATTAATGAAGACAAATGTGTATTATGTGGTATGTGTAGCGGATTATGTCCTGTTGACGCACTGGTATTAACCATTGACGGCATACCAATTCGTGAAATCGAAGCATATCCTCACTACAATGCATTTTCCGAAATCGACGATGACGAATGTGTCTATTGTAAAAGATGTGAAGTTGCATGTCCACGTGGTGCAATCGCAATTGACAGAAAATTACCAGACCGTGCTGATTTAGTAACCGGTGAAATCGAAGTAAACGATGATGACTGTATCTACTGTGGTGTCTGTGAAGAATTATGTCCTGCAGAAGCTATCGTTGTTGACAAGGAAACTGGTAAGGAATCCATTGAAATCGATACCAGCAAATGTGTTTACTGTTTAGTATGTAAAAAAGCATGTCCTACCAACGCAATCAAGGCTTTATGTAGAATCTGTTCTTACGGTGAATACGACATTGACCCTGCAAAAGCTGTTGTTACCGGTAACTCCGTCATCGACAGTGAACTCTGTGTTTACTGCGGATGGTGTGAAGGAGTCTGCCCAACCGATGCAGCAAAAGTCAAAAAACCATTTGAAGGTACAATTGAAGTTGACCAAGAAAAATGTCAAGCATGCGGTGCTTGTGTAGACATCTGTAAATGTAATGCATTAGCATTCCCAGTTTCAACTGGTCCGGGTTCAAGATTAGACCATATTGTCGCACTATCCGAGTACTGTGTAAAATGTAAAGCATGTGCTAAAGCATGTCCTAACGGTGCAATAACTGTAAAAAGAACTGAAATTGATCACACTCCAACAAATTCAGCAACTTGGACAGACGCTTTAAACGCTATTAAAGACTAGGTGATTCGATGGAACTTAAAGTAAATCAAGATAATTGTTTAGGATGTGGAATTTGCGTAATTGCTTGTCCTGTTAACGCAGCTATCAGTCCGGAAAACGCCGGTGGTAGCGGTGCAAAAACTGACGAAGTAGTTATCATGGTAGAAAATGGGTTTATTAAACTTTTCAGTCCAGATAAATGTGAATTATGTGGTACCTGTCAAATGTTTTGCCCAGTAAATGCTATATGGTTAGAATAAGGGGGAATTATAGTGCATTATGCTAATACTTATTTAGAAAAACCTGTAGTACCAGACGTAAAAATCACTGGTGAAGGAACTACAGATGTCCTCAAATGTATGTTAAACACTGGATCTGACATCTATCAAGGTGCATGTAAGAAAAGAGGTTCCACTTTAAAAGAAGAATACAAAAACGCTTCAGGAACTTGTTACATGGATCCAAGAGACATGGCAAAATTAGGTGTAAACAACTGGGATACTGTATTGGTAAAAACCGATTTCGGTGAAGTCGTAGTTAACTGCGCAGTATCAAGGGACGCACCTCACGAAGGTACTGTATTCATTTGTAAAGGACCTTGGGCTAACACTATCGTAAGTCACGACACTTACTGCTGTTCTGACCCAACCTACAAAGGTATCAGATGTACCGTCGAAAAAACAGACAGAAAAGTTTTACTCATGGCTGACTTAATGAGATGGGTATACAAAAAATACGTAGACGAAACCGATGATGACACTGTTGAAAACATGGAATCATTAGGAGAATTACCAGTTTACAAAGGACGTAAATGGGAGGAGTTGATTGATCATGACTTATGAGCCACCTATAACTGATTACGATTACATTGTTGAAAATTGTACTTGTGCATTTTGTGGTTGTAACTGTGACGATTTAGACTACTTAGTTAAAAACGGTCACGTAGTTGCTGTAAGACACGCATGCAGACTTGGTGCAAGTAAAATCATGGAAGATATGGACCAAAGATTACTTGTTCCAATGATTAGGGATGAAAACGGAGAACTTATGGAAGTAGATTGGGATACTGCTTTAGACAAAGCTGCTGAATATATTGCTAATTCCATCAGACCTGTATTTTACGGATGGTCTGAAACCTCTACCGAATGTATGAAAGAAGGTTTAGCATTAGGTGAATATATCGGTGCTGTACTGGATAACCAAGCTACTATCTGTCACGGTCCTTCCCTGCAAGCTGTACAGAATGCAGGTTACCCTATCCAGACTTTAGGTGAAGTACAAAACAGAGCAGATGTTATTGCTTACTCCGGAAGTAACGCAATGAACTCTCACCCTAGACACATGGCAAGATACGCTGTATTCTGCCGTGGATACTTCAGACAAAGAGGAAGATTTGACAGAACCGTTATTACCATGGACCCAAAATTCTCAGACACTGCAAAATGTTCTGACAAATGGATTGGATTCGAACAAAACGGTGATTACGGTTTCTACAACGCAATTAGGGCTGTATTAAGAGGAAAAGAATTATATCAAGATGTAATTTCCGGAATTCCTAAAGAAGACATTTATGAATTAGCTGAAGAAATGAAAAACGCTGAATTCGGTGTTCTCTTCTTCGGTCTCGGTTTAACTCACACTTTATCCAAACAAAGAAACATCGATATTGCTATTAAAATGGTTCAGGACCTGAACAAATACAGTAAATGGGGTCTCACTCCAATGAGGGGACACTTTAACGTAAACGGATTCAACATTTTCATGGCATTCGAAACCGGATTCGCATTCGGTGTTGACTTCTGTAGAGGTACAACCAGATATATGATGGGAGAAACCAACACTATCGATTTACTGGTCAGAAAAGAACCTGACTGTTTCATGGTTATTGCAGCTGACCCTGGTGCACACTTCCCTAACGGAGCAAACCAGCACTTAGCTAATATTCCAGTTATTCAAATCGATATTCACTGGGGACCTTCCACCGAACTTGCTGACGTTGTATTGCCAGGATCATTCATCGGTGTAGAATGTGCCGGTACCAGTTATCGTATGGATGGAGTTCCTATTTACATGAAAAAAGCAATCGACAAACCAGAAACCTGTCGTGACGACGAATGGATTGTCCGTGAATTGAAAGAAAGAGTAATGAAACTCAGAGAAGAGCCAAATGTAGCTCCTAAGTATGTACCAAATTCAAACTTAGATTTAGCAATGTAATGGTGATATGATGGAATATATACTTAAAAACGGTATTGTTTATGATCCTATTAACGAAATTAATGGGGAGAAAAAAGACGTAATGTTCAAAGACGGCATTATTGTCGATGAAGTTTCTGCTGACGCTAAAGTTATTGACGTAACTGATAAAATCGTCATGCCAGCAGGTGTCGACCCACACGCTCACGTAGCAGGTCCAAAATTAGTTGTAGGAAGATTATACAGACCAGAAGATTCAAGAATGGGTGTTTCCCAAAAAACTAAAGTGTTAAGATCTGAATCAGGTTTCTCAATTCCAAGTTGTCCAGCAACCGGTTACAGATACTCAAGAATGGGTTACGGTACTGTTGTAGAAGCAGCTATGCCTCCTCTTGAAGCAAAACACACTCACGAAGAAATTGCAACTATTCCTAACATCGATATTCCAGCTTTACCATTATTCGGTAACAACTGGTTTGTAATGGAATACGCAAGAGACAACAACATTGAAGACTTAGCAGCATTTATCGCTTCATGGTTAAAAATCTCAAAAGGATACGGTGTAAAAATCGTAAACCCATGTGGAAGTGAAGCATGGGGTTGGGGTATGAACGTACACGGATATGATGACAAAGCACCATATTTCGACGTAACCTCAAGGGAAGTTGTAAGAGCTTTAGCTAAAGCAAACGAAATGTTAGGACTTCCTCACTCTATTCACATTCACCCTAACGATTTAGGACATCCTGGTAACGTCCCAACCACTCTTGCAACCTTAGACTCAGTCAAAGACATCAAGAAAAGTTCCAAAGCTGACATCAGGAACCAGGTTATGCACGTAACTCACTTGCAGTTCCACTCCTACACCGGAAACAGCTGGAAAGACGCAGGATCCGGTGCTGTAGAAGTTGCAGACTACATCAACAAACATGACCACATTACTTGTGATATCGGTCAGGTTACCTTTGATGAAACCACAACCATGACTGCAGATGCTCCTATGGAATACGACTTATTCAAATTATCAGGTTTAAAATGGACCAACAAAGACATTGAATGTGAAACCGCTGCAGGTATCATTCCTTGTATTTACTCCAAGAAAAGTCCTGTCAGCACATTACAATGGGGTATCGGTCTTGAATTGTTCTTACTCATAAACGACCCATGGAAACTCTGTTTAACAACTGACCACCCTAACGCTGGTCCTTTCATGAGATATCCTAGAATCATTTCCTGGTTAATGAGTAACGAGAAAAGACAAGACATGTGCGAAAACGAAGTCCACAAATGGATTTACAAAAGAACTACTCTCCCAAGTATCGAAAGGGAATACGATTTCTACGAAATTGCAACCATTACAAGGGCTGCTGCTGCTAAAATCTACGGATTTGAAGACAGAGGTTCTCTTACCCCTGGATGCAGAGCTGACATTGCAGTTTATGACATAAATCCTAATGATATTGACCCATCCAGACAAGCTTTAGAAATCGAAAAAGGTTTCACTGTAGCTGACTACACAATCAAAGATGGTCAAATCTTAGTTAAAGATAAAGAAATCGTACAAGTTAAAGAAAGTCAAAACATTTGGGTTAACGTAAAAGGATGGGAAAAACAAGAACAGAAAGTTCTCGACAACCTTATGCCATTCTTCAATCAGTACTACTCAGTTAAATGGGAAAATTACCCAGTACACGACCACTACGTATCTAACCCAATCAGAGTAGATGTTGAAAAATAAATGGGGTGTTTAGTTTGAAAACAATTACATTTGATCAAATAAAAACTTCTTCAATCGCATTAGAAATGGATGAAGTAATTCCTGATGAAATTTATTCCTGGACCGAAGCTGACTTCGCTAAATATGAAGTGCCTATTGGAAACTCCAGATTCCCAATTACTGACTTCTTTGATATTACTGTTGAAGGTGAAGCTGAAGGCCCTGCTGACGTTAAAATGATTTTCAACGGGGATTTAAACAGAGTCAAATACATCGGCTGCAAAATGAGCGCTGGTGAAATCATCTGTAACAGCAGTGTCGACCTCCACGTCGGTGCTGAAATGAGCGGTGGATCCATTCTCGTTAACGGTGATGCAGCAGCTCACGCAGGAAGGGAAATGTCCGGAGGATACCTTGAAATTACCGGAAATACCAAAGAATTCACTGGTGCTTCCTACATCGGTGACTGGAGAGGTATGACTGGAGGAGAAATTGTTGTCGGCGGTAACGCAGGTAAACAATGTGGTGAATGTTTAACTGGTGGTAAAATCCACGTAAAAGGAAACTGTGATATTTTAGCCGGTATTCACATGACCAAAGGTATCATTGAAATCGACGGTGACGTTAACCGTTGGCCTGGCGGACAAATGAAAAACGGTACTATCGTTATTCACGGATTCTTAGGAAGATTACTTGAAGGATTTGTCCTTGAAGGTATCGTAGAAGACCCTGAAGACAGTGGTGTTGTTTTCCCTGGTAAATACATTAAATATACTGGAGATATCGGTCTTAACGGTAAAGGTAGTTTATACTTAGATGCTGAAGCAAACAAAGAAAAACTATCCACTTACGGAGAATTAGACGACGACTATACTTCAATCAGAGAATACAGGAATTTATAATTCCTCTCTCTTTTTTTATTTTTTTTAAGGTGATTTTATGGCAGAAGAAATCTTGTTAACCACTGACGAAGCTATTGAATATGTAAGAAACAACGTAAAAGTCGGTGACACTTTGGAAATTTCCTACAATCGTATTTTCGCTCCGGGTGAAGTTTTAGGAATTACCGAAGAGGATGAAGAAACTGGAGAAGGCCTTAGGGTTAACATGCAGTTAAATGGTGAAATCCTAAATCAGGCTGTAGAAATTGACTTTAAGGAAATTTACGACGATTTGCTTGAAATGGTTCACATTACAGAAGACAAGGAAACCGTTATAGAAATTGATTTCTAAACAATTCTTTTTTTTATTGATTTTTAATTTTGTTTGTATACATACGAACAAACATTTATATATGACATCATATAAGTAATTAGTAGAGGTGACGTCTATGAAAAAATTAGAATTGTCTGTAGATGAAGCTGTTAATTACTTGAAAGAAAACGTAAAAATCCATGATAACTTAGAAATAGCTTACAATAGGATTTTTGCCGAAGGTGAAGTTTTAAACGTTGATTTTTCCAAATATTTCGGAAAACCTGGTTTTAAGATGCTGATGTCTCTGGATGAAACGCATTTGAATCCGACCATAGAAATCGACATTTATGAAATCCAGGAGGATCTGATTGAATTTACACATTATCCTCAGGATGATGGTGAAGTGGTGGATGTTACTGTAGTGTAATCTACAGTGTATCCATATTTTCGTAAGGCAAGAGCTGGGTGTCAGCCTTTACTTCAATATCTATTCCTTTTTCTTTAATGGCTGCAATGCTGTTAAGCCCGCTTCCGGTTACGATTCCGAAGTTGTAGTTTTCGGCTTTTGCATTGTAGGTCAGTTCACGTGCCTTTCCTACCTTATAAACTGAAAATCCTATTTTTGAGAGTTTATCCAGCAGGTAAACGCCGTAATCCCTTGAAATTAGTGGCGCTTCCTTGATACTTGCAAGCAATCGTTTAGGTCCTGAGTCCTTTGTTATTGCAGTCATGTTTTTGGCGATGAATATCTTGTGGGGATCGATTGATGAGCCTGTATATGAAATCAAATCAATGAAAAGCGGCGGCTCGGTCAATTCCAGCAATCCTCCGTAGATTGGAGTGGACTTTATTCCGTTTTTGATTAACATTCCGTCCACGCTCAGGCTGCAGATTGTAGCTATTCCCACCTTTTCGTCATCAGCCGGAAGCTTTACGATTTGATAGTGTGGATTGATGTATTTGCTGTTTGCATCGTAGCTTTCCTTCATTATTTTAACGGTTTCATCGAGGTCGTCCCTTTTGACGTATGAGATGTTTGCTATGATGTTTCCGCATTCCCTTTCAACGTCAAAATCGACCTGATGAATCAGATTCCATGATTTGGAAAGAATGAACGGTATTCTTGTATCGCTTTTTCCCTTGCTTTCCTTCAGGTTATACTTTATGTCCTTGACGATAGGGGTTAATCTTTCGAAGTTTTCCAGTTCCTCACCTATCTTGATGTCAATGTCGTATCCAAGTTCCTGGGCTGCGCAGAACGGAGTTATTCCGCCGATTATTGCAACACCGATCATTCCCTTGCTTATCGGCAGTCCCAAAATATCTTCCCCGTCGTTTGACACGGCTATCGTTCCGTTGACGCCAATCTTTTTAAGGTCATCGATGATTTTCATGGTCCTGTCATACGCAAGGCTCGGTATCATCCTGAAGTTTGCCGGAATGTATCCCGTACCCTCATCGATGACGTCAAGCACTGAAGTCATTCCAGGAGCTATAAATGCGTCAAGTGGCGTAATGGAGGTCTTTTTGTAGGATATTATTTCCTTGAAGGATACCGGATGGTAATCCTCGATTTTAAGCAGTCCTCCGTATGTAGGCTGTGATGCTATGCCTTCCTTGAGAAGAATCCCGTCGATGGTCGTGCCGCATATGGTTTTTATCTCCAGATTGCTGCCACTTCCGACCCTATTTAAATTAACGTAAGGGCTCACAGAAAGGCCATTTTGAAAAACATCTTTAATTATATTATAGCTATCTTCATTATAAATGGTCGAGGTATTTACAACAACATTTCCTGTTTTGTCCATATAGTTGAAGTCAGTCAGATATATCAATTCTTCAAATTTTGAATATATGAAATCGACCTGATCATAGATGAGTCCCTTTTCCAGCTTTTCACGTCCCAGTTCTGTAATCCGCCTTCCGGAATAGCCCATCTTCTCGGTATATCCCTTCTCATCCAGTATCTGCATATGGTATCTTACGGCACGCTCACCTAAATTAAAGCCCTTTTCCCTCAGTTCGTCAGCTATCAGCTTGGAACCGGTTGGCTGTTCCTGCTTGTTCAGGATTCTTAATATTTCAATCATTCTGCGTTCTGATTCAGACATGGAATACTCCTGATTTTAAAAAATAATATTCGGATTTAGATATCCAAATATTTTCTTTGCTCGTATCCGAATACCTGAACCCTATACTCATCCCATTCCTGATATTTGAGTTCGAGGAATTTCTGGCTAATGTGGCTTCCTAATGCGTCCAGTATGAGAGGATCCTCTTCAAGTGCGTGATAGGCTTCCCATAAACTTGTAGGAAGTACCTTGATGCCCATTGCTTCCCTTTCCTCTTCGGTCATCTTGTAAATGTCCAGCTCGATTGGTTCGCCTGGGTCAATCTTGTTTACGATACCGTCAATACCGGCTTCAAGCATTACGGTAAATGCGAGGTAAGGGTTACATGCTGGGTCAGGTGACCTGTATTCGATACGAGTTGCTTTTCCTCTGGCTGCAGGAACCCTGATTAATGCTGACCTGTTTTTAAGGCCGTATGCCCTGTATACAGGAGCTTCAAAGCCTGGAACAAGACGCTTGTATGAGTTAACGATAGGGTTGGTGATTGCAGTAACCGCCGGAGCGTGCTTGAGCAGTCCTCCCATGAAGTAAAGCGCATCCTGTGAAAGGCCGGTTTCTGAATCAGGGTCTGAAAAGAGGTTCCTGTCCCCCTTGAATACTGACTGGTGACAGTGCATTCCGCTTCCGCTCACTCCGAAGAACGGCTTAGGCATGAAGGTTACCCTGTAGTCCATCTGGTCGAAGGTAGCCATATTGTCTACAATGGCCTTGATGGCCTGTTTGAAGGTGATTACCGCATCCGCTGTCTTTAATGCGTCCTTGAATTTGAATGCGATTTCGTTCTGGCCCGGTGCCACTTCGTGGTGAGAGGCTTCAACCTCAAAGTCCAGATCTTCAAGGTTCAAGGTAAGTTCCCTTCTGAAATCAGGTCCCTTGTCAAGAGGCTCAACGTCAAAGTATCCTGCCTGGTCGTAAGGCATCGGATATCCGTTTTCATCGATGTCCACAATAAAGAATTCCGGTTCCGGACCGATGTTGTACTGCAGTCCCATTTCGGCGATGTGTGAAAGGGATTTCTTGAGCACTCCCCTAGGGTCTCCGGCGAAAGGCTTCTTTTCAGGTGTCCATATGTCACATATGAATCTGCAGGTTGCGGATTCTTCAGGTCTCCATGAAAGCCTTGAATATGTGTCAATGTCCGGTTTAAGGACCAAATCACTGTCGTTTACTCCAACGAATCCTGCGATGGATGATCCGTCAAAGAGCATTCCTTCATTGAACAGTTCAGACATGTCTTCGCCGTTGAATGGAATTACGATGTTTTTTACGGTACCGTTAATGTCAACAAATTGTAAACGGATAAATTTGATATTATCCTCTTTCATTATCTCTTTAATTCTTTCTATTTTTTCTTCAGGAATATCGCTCATTAAAATCAAGCTCCAGTTCTTTTAAAATTTATTAAATAGTCGGAAATATGCTTCCTTTAATAGTTAATACTATCATTTTATTAGTATATAAAGATTTTGAAAAAAAATTATTATAAATGCCTGTTATCTAATATTAATGTATAATATTATTTCTTTTAAGTAAACAAAATAGCTATATTATTTAAATTAATATTTATTTGTTCAAATTAATATAAAATAATTGATGTTTAGATTTCCTCTATAGAAAATGAGGAGAAATCCAACAAATCGAAAGTCAATATTTCAGGCGCAGCGGTAATTTTTCCCGTGCCGGTGATTATCTTGAAGGCTTCCATGGCCTGAAGGCACGCCACCAGATTCGGGGTAGGCCCTATTACTGGCGGAACTCCTGAAGTGACATTTCTTAAAGCTTCGATGGTGTCATTGTTCAGTTCCTTGCCCTTTGACGGAAGGTTAAACATCTCTTCGTAGCTTCTTTCACCGTCAGGTAAAAATACTGTAACCTGGCCTAAGGTTCCGTGGATTGCGCCGTGTATGAATGGAATTCCTTTTTCCTTTGCTTTTCTTGAAAGAATCACTCTCGTCAGCACGTTATCCAAAGCGTCTATGACGATATCGGCATCGCCGATGATTTTATCAATGTTTGTTTCGTCAACGTGTTCGCTGTAGCTGGTTATGTTAACGTAAGGATTGATCAGTCTGACTTTATCTTTTGCAACTATGCTTTTTTCAATTCCTAAATCAGCCATTGACGCCAATGTCTGTCTGTTGAGGTTGGACATGTCAAATGCGTCCTCGTCAACGACGGCGAGACTTCCGACGCCCATTCTTGCAAGCATCTCTATCGTTTCGCCTCCGATGCCGCCGCAGCCTATAACGGCAATTTTGGCATCCTTGAACCTTTGCTGTTCACTTCTGGTTACAATACTCATTTGCCGGGATACTATTTCCCAATATCCGTCTCCTATATATCTTGTTGGCATTATTTCACCTTAAAAATGATCGAATTCACTACCGAAATATTCATAAACCTTCTGAAGTTCTTCTGGAATGTTTATCATCTGGGTACAGTATGGTATGCACTCTCCGCAGTCGATGCAGCTGTCTGCCCTTGAATCGTCATCAATCAGCGTAAAGTACTGCATTGCGCTTGCCTTGGGATCGCCCATCATGTGGGCAATGTTGTATTCGGTAAAGCAGTTGATGATGTCAACGCCCTCCGGACATGGCATGCAGTAGCCGCATCTGGTGCATCTGTTTCCAAGAAAGCTCCTGTACGTTCTTGCAACCTCTCTGATTAGTTCCTGGTCGCTTTCGCTTATTATGTCTTCCGTTGAAGCTATTTTAACGTTTTCCTTGACCTGCTCCAATGAGGTCATTCCGCTCAGTACGCAGTCGACGTCATCCCTGTTCCATAGATACTGCAGCGCCCACTCGACCGGAGTTCTTTTGACTTCTGACGTGTTCCATAGCCTTTGAACTTCTTCGGGAATGTTGTTGACCAGTCTTCCTCCTCTCAATGGCTCCATTATCATGCTTCCGACGTTAATTTCCTTAAGGTAATTGAGTCCCATGATTCCGGACTGGTAATACTCGTCAAGATAGTTCATCTGGGTGAGGACGACTTCCCACTTTGGATATTCATCCAGAATTTCGATAAAGTAATCCACTTCGATATGTGACGAGAATCCGACGTGTTTAACCTTTCCGCTGGCCAAACAATCATCTAAAAAGTCCAATACATCCAGATTATTGACCCTGTTCCAGTCGGGAACGGTCAGTGCGTGAAGCATGTAAACGTCAATGTAGTCGGTCTGCAGTTTATCGAGCTGTATGTCGAGATAACGCTCAAAATCGCCCTTTTCTTCCATCAGCCATGACGGGGATTTGGTGGAAAGTATTATTTCATCGCGATAGCTATTTTCTTTAAGAAATTTGCCGATGAACCTTTCGCTGTTTCCGTTTCCGTCAAGCTCCTTGCTGTGATATGGATAGGCGGTATCAATCAGATTAATTCCATGCTCTATTCCGTATGTAAACATTTTGGAAGCTTCTGTTTCATCGATATTATCGTTGGAACCGATTGTAGGTAATCTCATGGCTCCAAAACCGAGTCTTGAAACTTCCAGACCGCTTTTTCCCAGTTTGTTATATAACATTTAATACCCTCTTACAGGTATTTTTGTTAAAAAAAGTATAAAATTGTTATGATTTGCTGAAATAATAGAAAAATAGTTTAAAAAGTGAATACCTGGGATTTAAGTATGCCGGGAACGGGATTCGAACCCGTGGCCTCACGGTATCCCAGGTATTAGTCAGAGCACTGCTTTTATACCCTATGAGCCGTGCGCTCTAACCAGCTGAGCCACCCCGGCATATATAACATACATATATTAATTCATTATTACATTTAAAGGTTTGCTTTTTTCGGGCTTTTTGATAATTTTTTTGATAAAATCATATTTTTTTAGGTAAGTTTTATTAAAAATGATTTATAAATAATTTAATGTTAGTAATTATAAGGAGATATTTTTATGAGTAAAGTTAAGGATATGTCTCTTGCACCTGAAGGTGTCAGAAAAATCGAATGGGTTCAAAAACACATGCCTGTTTTGGAACACATTAAGGAAGAATATTTGGAAACCCAGCCTTTTAAGGGAATTACAATCGGATCATGCTTACACTTGGAACCTAAAACAATCAACTTAGGTCTTACATTAATGGCCGGTGGAGCAGAAGTCGCAATGACCGGATGCAACCCATTGTCAACTCATGATGATGCGGTAGCAGGAGCTGCCGATTTGGGATTGAACGTTTACGGATGGAGAGAACAGGACGATGAGGAATACTACCAGACCATTAACATGGTGCTTGACCACAAGCCTGACATTATCATCGATGACGGAGCCGACATGATTATGGTTCTCCACAACGAAAGGACAGAATTATTAAGCCACATCAAAGGCGCATGTGAGGAAACCACAACCGGTGTTCACCGTCTTCAGGCAATGCACGCTGACGGAGCATTAAAGTTCCCGGTTATTGCCGTTAATGACGCTTACACAAAATACTTATTCGATAACAGATACGGTACCGGACAGTCCAGTTTCGACGCCATTATGGGTACAACCAACATGGTAATCGCAGGAAAAACAGTTGTTGTCTGCGGATACGGCTGGTGCGGACGTGGACTTGCGTTAAGGGCAGCAGGTCTGGGTGCCGATGTCATCGTTACCGAAGTCGATCCAATCCGTGCTTTGGAAGCAAGAATGGACGGATACAGGGTAATGACTATCAGAGAAGCCGTTAAACAGGCTGATTTAATCATTACTGTAACCGGAAACGCAGACATTATCTGCGGTGATGACTTCAAGTACATGAAAGACGGCTGTATGCTTGCAAACTCCGGACACTTCAACGTTGAGATTAATCGTCCAGACTTAGAGGCTATTTCAACCGAAGTTAAAGAGGTAAGGGAAAGTATCGAAGAGTTCACCACCAAAGACGGACGCAAACTCTATTTACTCGCTGACGGACGTTTAGTTAACTTGTCAGCTGCACGTGGACAGGGGCACCCTGCTGAAATCATGGACATGAGTTTTGCCGTACAGGCATTGTCCGCAAAGCACATCTTGGAAAACGATTTGCCTGTTGGAGTAACCAAGGCTCCTGATGAAATCGACTACAATGTTGCAACCATGAAACTGAAAGCAATGGGCATTGAAATCGACTCATTAACCGATAAGCAAAAAGCTTATATGGCTAACTGGCAGGAAGGAACATAATTCCTTCAACTTTTATTTTTTATGTCCTATTTTCAATATATTGACAACGGCAAAGGCCCGGTTAAACTCTTTTTAGGTGGAGTTCACGGAAATGAAGGTAAAACTTCCATCCGCTTTATTAAATCCATTAAAAATGAAGATTTATCTGACGGCCAATTCTATTTTTACAATTTTGACAGAACAGACTATATTTCAACGCTTAATCAGCAATATTATGAGTCCGAACTGGGCCAGAAGATTTTAGGGCTGATTAATTACTTTGAGCCGGATTTCTACACCGAGCTGCACTGCTATGATTTAAAGAATTATGAAAAGTTAACCTCAATGGAGCGTTACAGAAAAACTGGAGTTCCTCCGCTGATTCCGGCAGGAGACCACATTCTGGTTTCATCCGTTTCACCATTAATAAGAATGACCTATTTTTCAACCGAAACGGTATGCAAAACCCTTGAATTCCCATGCATCGAGAAACTGACTCCTGAGATATGTAATGAATTTAATTTTGATAAAAACAAGTCAATTGATAGATATAAGGATTTGCTTCGTCTAATCACCAAATCCGAAAGCAGACCTGATTTTGAAAAGGCCATACTGAAAAAATATCCGTCTCAGGTCTACATGGCCATGGATTATGCAAAAAAAGTATTCGGCGAGGATTTCCCTCCATATTAATGTATATGGCTTCTAATTATCAGTTTGAATTTTTTTTCATAAAATCACACCACAAACAGATTTCAGTTAAAAATGAAAAACATACTCTTTAAATAGTATGTCAACTCAAGTATTAACTGTAAGATTTAAAGATAAAAGTACTCCCATTTAGTCTCGTCGTGATGAGCGGCGAATTAGGTGCTTTATGGGTTCTTTAATCTTCACAGATTATTTTCACCGACTTATTTTCAACGATTTTCATGAATTCATTGAAAAAATCATCATTAAAAAATACGAACTTCAGGTCTACATGGCAATGGATTATGCAAAAAAAAGTATTCGGCGAGGATTTCCCGCCATATTAAAACCAGGCGTCAAGGCTTCCCTGTGATGAGCTTAGGTTCTTGAGCTTATCTGAGGCTTTTGAGACACGGCTTTCTGAAAATCCATGTTCGTAGCATAAAAACTCAACAAGCCCTTCCTTGTCCGGTTTTTTCCATTTAATTTCGTAATCTTCATTAACGTTGTGGTTTAGGAAAATGTCTCTGACTTCATTGAGGTCATGGTCACTTTCCTTTTGAAGTTCAGCCATTTTTTCTTCAAGCTGTCCTTTTTTAGCAAGCTTTAAAGCGGTTTTAGCACCAATTCCTTTCAGGCCGTCGCAGAAATCAGTTCCGATTAATATGCCCATATCAATGAGCTCTTCACGTGTAATGCCCAGTTCATGCAGGACGTGCCTTAATTCATAGTATTCAAGGTTTCCTAAATTGGAATTGACTGCAAGGTTTCTTACAACCCTTTTGGCTCCGAAGAGCAAACAGTCATAATCCTGTGAAGCAACGGCGTATGCGTCACCCTTTTCAACCAGATAGGCTGCCTGGGCTTCTCCCTCGCCTTTGGCTTCAACGTAAGGTATTCCCATTAATGTAAGGAGCTTTTTTGATGATTCTATTATTTCGGGAGACAGCTTTGATGATCTCATTGCATATTTGCGGGCCTTTTCGGTGTCTCCGCTTTTCAATGCTTCCTTATATATCTTTTCGGCTTCATCGCGAACTTCCCTTCTTTTTGCCTGAGTGTCGCTTTTAAGCTCCGGAGCTTTACCGTCAAAGACATAGATTGGCTTTATTCCCTTTTCAACCATTGATGAATTCCTGTAAAGTATTCCGCTTAAATGTGATGTGATATTTCCGTTTTCATCACATAACGGCTGGCCGTCCCTCTGCCTTATGGTTGAGAGGAACTGATAAAGCGTATTGAATGCATCAATGGAAACGGCTCTTCCTTCCAGGTCCTTAAAGCTTATCTTTTCGGGCTCGACAATGTCCTTTAGCTTAACTCCCATTAATACCACCTAAATGTCTGTAAATTTGCTTACCGGGAATACTTCCTTAATCCACATGAGTATTTCGCCCTTGTGTATGATGGCATAATCCCTTGCAAGCATGTCCTCGTCAGTATTGAATAGCTTCTGAAGCGTTTCATTCGGTTTTTCAATGAAAATGTTGTTGACTTCCCTTCTGGATTCGATTTGGTAATTCTTTAAAATTCTTCCGATAGGAATGTCTGCCCTTACCAAATCGCAGCATATCTCATCGGTCAGCCTTTTAATCGGGATGTATGAAATGGCATAGATGAGGTTTTCGTCACCCTTGTGCATTACGATTTCCCTGAAATTGACCTGATCGCCCACTTCGCAGTTCACAAGCTTTGCGCTTTCTTCCGTTGCATCTTCAAAATGCTGTTCAAGTGTTGATAATGTAATTTTTCCGTATAGTACGTCTAAAATTGCTGTAATTGAACCGTCGGTTGTCAACAGTATCTTTTGTGTATTTGAAAAGTTTTTGGGATATGAATCTTCTACAGCATTAATTTTCTCAATAAGCCTTTTGTTGGCTTCATTTTTATTCATTGGCATTTTTATTCACTTCAAGTCTTTTGGATTTGTTATAACGCCTTCAATTGCTGAGGCGGCTACAACCTTTGAATTTGAAAGATAGACTGAGGATTTCGGATCTCCCATTCTGCCTTTAAAATTCCTGTTAGTTGTTGAAATACAAACTTCGCCTTCGGACAGCACTCCCATATGTCCTCCGAGACACGGTCCGCATCCCGGATTGCATATTATGGCTCCCGCATCAATGAAAGCTTCAATGTATCCTAAATTCATTGCCTGCTTGTATATTTCACGGGATGCAGGCAATATTAATAATCTTATATTATCGTTAATTTCCTTGCCTTTGAGGATTTCATAGGCATCTTTTAAATCGGACAGTCTTCCGTTTGTGCATGAACCGATTAAACACTGGTCAATTGCGGTTCCTTCAACCTTTGAGATGTCCTTTACGTTGTCTACGTCGTTCGGGCAAGCTATTTGAGGCTCCATGTCCGTTATGTCAAAGTGCATCTCCCTTTCATAGACTGCGTCTTCATCCGATTTGTATATCTTTAATTCATTTTCCTTTTTGGAAGTCCTTTTGCAGATGTAGTCGATTACTTCTTTATTGGGTTCCATTATTCCGTTTTTTGCACCCATTTCGATTGCCATGTTGCACATGGTGGCTCTTCCTTCAACGCCCATATTTTCTATGGTTTCGCCGCAGAATTCAGCGGTCTTGTAGGTTGCACCGGCAATGCCTACTTCCCCGATGATATTTAAAATAACGTCTTTGGGGGCGATGTAGGGATTTAGCTCGCCTGTAACTTCCATTTTAATCGTATGGGGAACCATGAACCATGTCTTTCCGGTTGCGTAAACCATCGCCAAATCGGTTGCTCCCATTCCTGTTGAAAAGGCTCCGAAAGCTCCGTATGTACAGGTATGTGAATCGGCACCTACAATTACCTTTCCTGGCTCCACCAGTCCCATTTCGGGAAGCACCTGGTGGCAGATTCCTTCTCCATGAATGTAATTGTTTTTGATGCCCTGTTTGGTTATGAATTCACGGCAAACTTTCTGAAACTCAGCAGATCCGATTGTATTTGCCGGAACGTTATGGTCGAATACTATAACAATCTTTTCCGGGTCCCAGACTTTATCCGTTACCTTTTCAAAGGTCTTTATTGCAGGTGGTGAAGTTCCGTCGTGAGACATTGCAAGGTCTACCGGAATCTCTATAATTTCACCGGGACTCACTTCATGGCCTGCCTTTGAAGATAAGATTTTTTCAGTAATGTTCACGCTATCTACCTTTTCGTGCTTTTGACGATTTCCTTAAACACCTTATCGTTGATGTATTTGCCTTCCTCTCTGGACTTCTTTACTTTTCTTACGATTTCGATGAGCTCGTCGTCGCTGACGTCCAGTTCGCATTCGTTCAGTTTTGCCCTTACGGCTCTGCATCCTGAATGCTTTCCCAAAACTAATTGTCTTTTTTGGCCTACAAGTTCAGGAACATAGGGTTCATAACATAAAGGCTCTTCGATAACTGCATCAACGTGAATTCCGGATTCGTGCCTGAATACGTTGTTTCCCACAATAGGTTTGTTGTATGGAACCGGCAATTGGCTTGCTTCTGCAACAAGATCGGACAGTTCCTTAAGGTATTTGGTCTTGAATCCCAAATCCTTTCCGTATAATATTTTTAAAGCCATGATAAGTTCTTCTAAGGAAGCGTTTCCTGCCCTTTCACCAAGACCGTTAACTGTTGTTGAGATTCCCTTTGCACCTGCAAGAACTCCGGTAATTGAATTGATTACTGCAAGGCCGAAGTCGTTGTGGCAGTGAAGTGCAAGATTAATGTTCAAGTCCTTTACAAGCTCCCTTACGAGATAGTCGATGCCCTGAGGAGTTATTGCGCCTGTGGTGTCTGCAATGTGAACCCTGTCAGCACCGCATTCCTCTGCTTTTGAATAGATTCTCTTTAAAAAGTCAATGTCTGTTCTGGTTGCGTCTTCGGCTGAAAATGCCACATATAAACCATGATCCTTTGCGTAGTCAACCGCTGTTTCACACAGGTTGATTGCGTCCTGGCGGGTGATGTGCATCTTGTGGTCCAGGTGGATGTCTGAGGTTCCCACAAAGGTGATTATCCCATCGACATCGCAGTCAAGCGCTGCGTCAATGTCTTCAGGCTTCGTCCTGGTTAATGCAAGGATTTCAGCGTTGAGGCCTTCATTTGCAATTGTTTTCACGCTTTCCCTTTCCTTTTCGGATACTATAGGAAAGCCCGCTTCAATCTGGTTGATTTTCAGCTGGTCAAGCTTTCGTGCAATTTCCAGTTTTTCGTCTAAACTGAAACAGACGCCCGGAGTCTGCTCACCGTCCCTTAAGGTGGTGTCATATATCAGGAAATCTTCCGGGAAGGTTATTTCACATTCTTTGTTGTAATGACTAACATAATACTGCAATTATCTCACATCTTTATAATTATATAGATTAAGTATTTTTCTTCAACGTTAATATAATTTTTCTAATAGTTCCAGATATGAAGTTCTCTCAAATCCGTCATTTATTCCCAATTGTGAAAAGAGTTCAAATATCTTGTCCTGGGCTTCACTGTAGTCTGCACCGTCATCCAAAGCGATTTCTATTTCCATATATGGGCTTAGGCCTTCAACGTCATCAAGGCTAATCTCGAAGTTTTCGTATTTGTAGTACTGCCTGTTTTTCTTGACCGCCCTTACTTTTTTAAATCCGAGGTTTTCGAAAATCTTTGAGCATTTCACGCTGTCTTCAATACTGATTTCAATTTCTTCACGTGTTTTGCTTTTTGAATCGATTTTGGGACCCTTGTAGGTAATGAATATCTTGGTGTTTTCGTCCTCTTTCGTTGTTCTGATTCTTAAGGCTTCATCTGTTTTTGCGAAATCGACAATCGGACTGTTGAAATAAATATCTTCTTGGAATTCTTTTTTACTTTTTATAGCCCCAAGTTTTTCTAACTTTTTTTCCATATCCTGAAAATTTTCAATTTTTGCTTTAACTTCAACTTCTATCATGGTATTTTCCCCTTACGATTAATATTTAAAATTTTTGAAATTTTAATTTTTTCATTTTTCATATATAAATAAACATAAGTTTATATACTATTTAAATAAAATATTTTATTAGTAAAAATTTAATTCTTGTTTTCTTAATTTTTACTTACTTCTTTTAAAAACTTAATTGGAGGTTTTAATTTGACCGATGTTGACATTAAAATAGAAAACATTGTAGCTTCTGCGAGCATTGGAAAAGATATAGACCTTATTGAAGTTTCCGAGGCTTTGGAAGGTGTTAATTTTAATCGTGAACAGTTTCCAGGATTAGTTTTTAAACTCAAGGATCCCAAAACGGCGGCCTTGATTTTCAGCTCAGGTAAACTTGTTTGTACGGGCGCAAAATCCATAGACGATTCAAAATTGGCAATCAAAAAAACTGTCGACTTGATGAGGGAAGTCGATACAGAAATTCCTCATGAATTCGAAATTAAAATTCAAAACATTGTGGCATCTGCAAACTTGCAATCCACATTAAACTTAGAAGCAGTAGCTTTAGAACTTGAAGACACTGAATACGAACCGGAACAATTCCCTGGTTTAGTATACAGATTATCTGACCCTAAAGTTGTGCTGTTATTGTTTGGATCCGGTAAAGTTGTTTGTACTGGAGCAAAAACAAAAAGCGACGCTAAATTAGGTGTCGAAAGAGCTTACGACAGATTAAGTGAGCTAGATTTAATATAATTTGGTGGTATTATTGATTAAACTTGTAGTATTTGACTTAGATAACGTTATTATTGATGGTGAAGCAATAGATGAGATAGGAAAATTAGCAAATGTTGAAGATGAGATAGCTGAAATTACTGAAAAAGCTATGCAAGGTGAAATAGACTTTGAAACTTCTATTAAAGACAGAGTCCAACTTCTAGAAGGAACCTCTATCGAAGAAATCGAAAAAGTCGCTGACGAACTTCCATTAATGCCTGGAGCTTGTGACACTATCACATGTTTGAAGAATAAAGATGTTGATGTAGCTATCATTAGCGGTAGTTTTGATGTAGTGGCTGAGAAGGTTAAAGATAAGCTTGGTGTAGACACAGTATATACCAATAGTTTCACAGTCGAAGATGGTAAATTAACTGGTGAAGTGACTGGTCCTTTAGTATCCTGTTCCAAACTTGATGTCTTAAATGACCACGTCGAAAAGGCAGGTATTTCTTTAGAAGAAGTAGTTGCTGTTGGAGATGGCGCAAACGACATTTCCATGATTGAATCAGCTGGCTGCGGTATTGCATTCAATGCAAAAGATTCCGTAAAGGAAATAGCTGATATTGTAGTAGAAGAAAAAGACTTAACAAAAGTCTTAGACGAAATTCTTAATCAATTAACCACTGAAGATACTGAAAACGACGCTGTTGAAAACGAAGAAGCTGAAGAAGTAGAAGAAGCTCCTGAAGAAGCTGCTGCTGAAGAAGAAGCAGTAGAAGAAGTTGAAGCTACCGAAGATGCTGACGAAGAAGCTCCTGAAGAAGAAGTTGAAGCTGAAGCTACCGAAGAAGAAGTAGAAGAAACTCCTGAAGAAGCTGCTGAAGAAGAAGCAGAAGAAGCAGAAACCGAAGCTACCGAAGAAGTTAAAGAAGTAGAAGCTGAAGAACCTCAAGAAGATGAAGCTGAAGCTAAAAAGTCTAAAAAAGATCTTCCAAAATCTGAATTTGTTCTCGCTGACACTATGGAAGGCGTAAGAAAACAAAAAGATGAAAAAGAAGCTGAAATCGCTCAAATTGCTGAAGAAAGAGAAGAGTATAACAGAATAGCTAAAGAACAACGTAAAATCCGTGATGAATTAAACGCATCACTGAAAGAAAACTTAAACAAAGCTATTGAATACAGGAACGAACGTAACGAGATCAACAAATCCGTTGAAGAAGCTAAAAAAGCTCGTAACGATGCAAATAACAAGATTAAAAGCTTAGAATGGTCTTCTGGTAAACGTGATAAAGTTAAAATCGAAAATGAAATCAAAAAGATTGATAAAATTATCGAAACTCGCGTTTTAGATATCAAGAAAGAAAACCAGCTTGTTAAAAACGCAAACGATCTCAGAAAACAACTGATGGACATCCAGGAAGATGAATCAGTTAAAGAAGAAGCTCAGGAATTAAGGAAATTATCCGAAGAAGAGCACGAAAAAGTTATCACCCTTTCCGAACAGGCACAGGCTGCCCACGAGGAAATGCTGACTTACTTCAGAAAAACTGATGACATCAGAACCGCTGCTGACGACGCTCACAAGAAATTCATCGAAGCACGTAACAACGCTTCAGCAAAACATGAAGAGTTCAAAGCAGTATTAAGCGATATTCACGTAATTAACAAAAAATTAGGTTCCGGTAAACCTAGAAAAAGAAGATCCGATAAAAAATCTTCATCCGGTGCTAATAAAAACCGTGAAGAAAAAGAAAGAGCTGAAGAAATCTTTGAAAAATTCAAACAAGGTGGAAAACTATCTACTGAAGAGCTCTTGCTTTTACAAAAATACAATATAAATTAAATACATTTTTAATTTATATTTTTTTACTTTTTTTAATGAGGTTTTACATGTCTGATGAAAAAATAGAAACCTGCTTTTTATGCGGCAAGAAATTCGACATGAATAAATCCGAATTGGCTTATTATCGTAATGGTAAATATCCTATATGCGATTATTGCGCTGAATTTTATTCTTTCTACAGGGAAGATCTGTAATTTTTTTCTCAATAGAAATTTTTATATATGATAATTTATTTTATATTTTATCTAATTAAAAAATTTGAGGAGAGTAGTTGTTAGAATGCAAGAAGTAATTATTTGTGAAAAGCCTAGTTCTGCTGAAAAAATTGCAAAAGCTTTATCTCCAAAGGCTAAAAAAAATTTATACAACAAAAAGATTAAATACTGGACATTGAACAGGGATTCAAAGGACATAACAGTTTTATCCGGCGTTGGTCATTTATACTCATTAATACCTGATACCTCAAAAAGCAGCATTTCATTCAATCTGCATTGGGCTCCCGCTTATGAAGTCAACAAGAAAACAAGCGGATACACCCGTGATTATGTAAGGGCCATTCAGAAGTTCGGAAAAGGTGCGGATTCTTATGTTCACGCATGCGATTACGACGTTGAAGGAACGTTAATAGGATACAACGCCCTTAAATACGGCTGCGGCGAGGATTCTCTATCCAAGGCTTCCCGTATGAAGTTCTCCACATTGACCAAAAAGGACATCGTTGAAGCTTATGAAAACAAAATCAAGATAGACATGCATCAGGTGGACAACGGTATTGCCCGCCACATCATTGATTATTATTTCGGAATGAACATTTCAATTGCGCTTTCAAATGCAGTTCGTAAATCCAAAAAGAGATTCTTGAAACTGTCTGTAGGTCGTGTTCAGACCCCTACGCTATCAATTCTGGTTGACCGTGAAAAGGAAATCGAAGAATTCGTTCCGGAACCTTACTGGGTCATCAGGGCAATTCTTGACTTTGAAGACATTGAAATCAAGCACGTTGAAGGAAGCATCTTTGACCGTGAAAGGGCAGAGGAAATCTTCAACAAGTGCAAGGGAAAGGACGCAACCGTAGATTCAATAGAAATCGGCCATTCAAAAACCAGGCCTCCAGTACCGTTCAATCTGGGAGGATTGCAGTCCGAGGCCTATAACGTATTTGGTTTTACTCCAAAAAGGACTCAGGTCATTGCCCAGAACCTTTACAGTTCAGGTTATACTTCTTATCCACGTACATCTTCTCAAAAATTACCTGAAAGTTTAGGCTTTTCATCCATATTCAAGCAGCTGGCCAAAAACGAGGAATACAGAAAGCACATTTCCCAGCTTCCGGCCAAGCTAAAACCTAATAACGGTAGAAAGGATGATGAGGCTCACCCTGCCATTCACCCTACCGGAATATTACCGTCCGGTTTATCCAAAGACGAACAGAAGATTTATGACTTGATTGTTTACAGATTCATTGCCGTTTTCTTTGAAGCGGCCAAATTCGAAACAATGGCTACTTCTTTGGACATTGAAGGCGAAGAGTTCCGCTTCAGGCGCAGAAGGGTTACCCACAAGGGCTGGATGGAGCATTATCCGTTCAGGAAAATCGATGATGAAACCTTCCCTGACATTAAGGAAGGCGACAAAATGAGCGTTAAGGAGCTCATTTCTGATGAAAAGGAAACCAAGCCTCCTGCCCGTTACAATCAGGCTTCATTAATTAAGGAGCTTGAAAAAAGGGAATTGGGAACCAAGGCTACACGTGCCGATATCATCGATAAACTGTATGATAGAAAATATATAGACGGAAACAAGATTTCTGTCAATCAGCTTGGAAAGAACCTGATCGATACCCTGAGCACTTACTGTAACAACCTGACCAGTGAAGAGCTGACCAGGGATCTTGAAGAAAAGCTTGAGGGCATTAATAAAGAGGTTACTACCCGTAAAAGTGTAATTGATGAAGGTGAAAATGACGTCAAGGAGATTTTAGTCGATATTGCTAAAAACACTGATGAGATAGGCTCCAAGCTTTATGATGCATATCAGGAAAGCAACATTGTCGGAACATGCAAATGCGGAGGAAACCTGATTAAAAGGTATTCTCCTAGAAACAAAAGCTATTTCGTCGGATGTTCTAATTATCCTGACTGCAGCAATACCTATTCAATCCCTAAAGGCGCACGTTTCCTTAAGAAAAAATGTGAAAAGTGCGGTCTTCCTATGATTTCATTTGGAAGCAAGCCTCCTAAGCACGCATGTCTCGATTCCAACTGCGGAAAGGAACATCTTGAACCTGAACAAATCGAGGTTTTAGGCAAGTGTCCTGACTGTGGAAAGGACTTAATTAAGCGTCATGGACGCTACGGTGACTTTGTAGGATGCAAGGGCTTTCCGAAATGCCGCTTCACATGCGCACTTGACGAGCTGAAATATAAACTTAAAAAGTGATTTTGAAAAATTTAATTTTTTTCAAATTACTCTTATTTTTAATAATATTACCTTAAATGCAAAATATTTAATAGTGTTAAAAATAATATATATAAATTAATAAAAATATTTTGCTTGATTATGCAATATTTTTATAAAAATTTTTGCGATGTGTAACATTCGCATTTTCATAAATAAATTTAATTGATTAAGTTAATTCTCATTAGAGCGTTGACTTAATGATATGCACTTAACGGTGCATTATAAGAATTACAAATCAATTTTAAACTTTAATAATGAACAAACTAAACAGAGGATTTAGATGAATAGAGATACAATATTAACAGTTGCTAAATCATTAATCATTATATTAATTTTATTAGCAGTTGTTTTTGCATTAAGAGCTCCTGCAGCTGATCTCAACATTCTCCCGAATGAAATCAAAGGGGATTATGTAGATTCTTCCGGTCTTCCTTATTTCAGTGAAATGGATTCATATTATAACTTGAGGCTGACCGAGGATTATGTAGATCATGGTTTTGTAGGAGATGAGAATTTAGATGATGGTACACAGAAGGATTTGCATAGGTATGCCCCTGACGGTAATATAATTAATTACGAACTGGGTATTGTGTATGTGACGTCGTTCTTCAATGATATGGTGAATCAGTTCATTGGCGGTCATACCGTAAGGGAAGTCGCATTCTGGACAGGTGCAGTTGTTGCGTCCCTTGCTGTAATTCCGGCATTCATATTTGCCAGAAGACTGACAAATGATTATGGGGCGATTGCAGCTACCCTGATTATTGTATTGGCTCCGAACTACTTTGCGCACACATTCCCTGGATTTTTCGATACGGATATGTTTTATTACATATTCTCGCTCTTCTTTATATTCTTCTTTGTCGAATCGATACGGACGGACAATATAATTTTAAAGATTGTCTACGCATTTTTATCAATGGTTTCAATCGGTCTGTTTTCAATTTCATGGACTGGTTATATCTTTTACGTAGGTTTGATGGGAATATTCGCAGTTGTATATTTAATCGCATGTTATATATTCAATGTCGGTGAAGACAATCAGAACGAATATTCAAATAAGATTGTGTGGTTCCTGCACCAGAAAGAGATTCTTTCAATACTTATCCTTGTTGTATTGGGTGCAGTATGTATCGCTGTTTTCAGAGGTGTTGACACCGTATTTGGTATGTTCAACAGCTTGCTTTCACTGCTTTCACTGCAATCCACTGCTAGGGTTGTAGGTGGTTTCCCTAACGTACTTATTTCCGTTGCAGAGATGCAAATGCCTAACATGCTTGGTGCGGGAATGGGTTCAGCATTCTTGGCTAACTCCAATGGTGTTGTAAACGGTATCGGTGGTATTTTCGTAATGTTTGCCGGTTTAATCGTATTGTACATATTGGTAAGAAGAGTATTCAGGCTCAGAAAAATCACTGCTCCTAAAACTCAGCTTAAAGGCAAACCAAGCAAAGCCGATAGGGTTTCCGCTTCTAAAAAGATTGATGATCAACGCAGATTCAAGTTATCGCTGGGTGAATTAGGCAGCTTTGGTGATACTCAAGATGAAATTTCAAAAACTAAACGTTTAACTGTTTTATACGCTTCTTTATTCCTGGTATGGACTTTGCTTACTATTTTAGCTGTAACCAGAGGTTCAAGGTTTATTACAACCATTGTTTTACCTTTCGGTTTAATGACAGGTGTATTCATCGGATATGCAAGCGATTACATTAAACACAAGCTGAACAACGACAACTGGCTGGTCGCCATAATCATTTTATGTGCAGCTCTTGCAGCTTATCCGCTAACTCAGATTAGCCTTGTATGGGGTTTACTTTTATTAGTCCTATTATTGGCTGTCGGACTCGCTTCAGTTTATCTTATCAAGCAAAGCAAATCCGCTGACAATAAAAGCGTCCCTGTCAAGAAATATGTGGCCGTTCTTCTCATTGTTCTTGCGCTTGTATCCCCTACAGTTTGCGGTGCTTACATTACTGCAAATCAGGTTGTTCCGGGTACAAGTGACCCTATGTGGAACGCAATGACCTGGATTAACGAAAACAGTGAAAACAATACCGTAATCACATCTTGGTGGGACTTCGGTTACCTCTTTGAGATTGCTGCTGACAGACAAGTAACATTCGACGGAGGTTCTCAGTCAGGAGACCGCGCATTCTGGCTGGGTCAGGCGATGACGACCAGCGATCTGGAACTGTCTGCGGGCATTTTCAGAATGCTGGATTCAACGGGTACAAGAGCCCAGGAGGCATTGTATAACTACACCCAGGATTATGGTAAATCAACCGACATATTAATCGACATTTTACCTATGAGTGAAAGTAACGCTACAAACACTCTGGTCAACAAGTATCATCTGAACGCTGAACAGGCAGCTCACGTTGTAAATTACACTCACCCTGACAATCCACGTCCTGTAATATTCGTTGCAAGTTCAGATATGCTTCAAAAAGCAGGCTGGTGGAGTTACTTCGGTGCATGGAACTTTACAGACCAGAGTTCTGAAAACTACAACTACTACGTTCCTAGATCTCAACTGGAAGTTGCACCTGGTGAAACCGGCAGATTGAATGTCCTCAACCAATCAGGATTGATTGTAAATACGGTTGTCCAAAGAGGAACAGGTAACAATTCAACTACCGGATACACTGAAGCGTTATCAGCATACAACAACAGTGAAATTATCCTTAATGGTTCAGCATACAACCCATTGAACATTTCCAACATTATGGTAATTGAGAATGGATATCTGGTTAAAAACGAATCAGTCGGCGACGTAAAGGACGCTAACTACACCCTCTTCCTGATGGGTGAGAACAACACTTACACTCCAATTCTGATTCACAACAAGCTAGCCAATTCCATGTTCACTCAACTGTACCTCCTTGGTGGTGCAAACCAGAACGTATATGAAATGGTTCATATGGAAAACGGTGTATCATTGTGGAAAATACACTTTGAAAATACTGTTGCCGGTGGAGGCACTGGTTCTAACAGTACAAACCAGACAAGCAAATAGATTGGGATTTAACTCCTAATCTCTTTTTTTTATTATTTTAGTGATTTTAATGGGCATTGAAGATAAGATTAAAGATATTGAAGAAGAAATTCAAAGAACTCCTTATAATAAGGCTACTTCACACCATATCGGTAAACTGAAAGCCAAGCTTTCAAGATTAAAGGAAGAGTCCTTGCAGAGAAGCAGTTCCGGTCATAAGGGACAGGGTTTCCATATGAAAAAGACCGGGGACGCTACAGTTGTTCTTGTAGGATTTCCTTCTGTCGGTAAATCTACTTTATTAAATGAAATCACCAATGCCGAAAGTAAGGTCGGAGCTTATCAGTTCACCACATTGGATATCGTTCCCGGCGTCATGGAA
Organism: Methanobrevibacter millerae; assembly: GCF_900103415.1. Lineage (NCBI taxonomy): Archaea > Methanobacteriati > Methanobacteriota > Methanobacteria > Methanobacteriales > Methanobacteriaceae > Methanobrevibacter > Methanobrevibacter millerae. The sequence goes on along the minus strand of NZ_FMXB01000008.1, from coordinate 6,462 downwards.
TATAAAAACGCTAAAATACAGGTATTCGATATTCCGGGAATCATTACCGGAGCAAGCAGTGGTAAGGGAAGAGGAAAAGAGATTCTCTCAGTTGCAAGAACTGCAGATTTGATTTTAATTGTATTGGACACTTTCAATCCACAGCATTTAAACGTTATTTTAACTGAATTAAGAAATATCGGTATCAGGCCTAATGAACACCCTCCTGACGTTACAGTCAACCGTAAAAGAATAGGCGGTGTCAAGGTTTCATCAACGTGTCCTTTAACACATCTGGATGAAAAGACAATCAGGTCAATCATCAACGAGTACGGAATGCACAATGCAGACGTTTTATTTAGGGACGACGTTACAATCGATCAGTTCATTGACGTGCTTGATGGAAACAAATCCTACGTTCCAATGTTAATATTATTGAATAAAGTGGACCTTGTTGACGATGATTACATTGAAGAGCTTAAAAAGTACATTCCGGAATTCATTCCTATTTCAGCCGATAAGAAAACAAATATCGATGAACTGAAAGATTTAATCTTTGATAATCTTGATTTAATAAGGGTTTATCTCAAGCCGCAGGGAAGAAAGGCGGACATGGAAGATCCTCTGGTTATCAAAAAGGGCTCTACGGTAATTGATGTCTGCGGAAAGCTTCACAGAGAATTTGTTAAGAACTTCCGTCACGCAAAGATTTGGGGAACATCAGTCAAATTCCCTGGTCAAAAGGTCGGACCTGACCACGTTCTTGATGACGAGGACGTTTTAAGGATTATTTTAAAGAAATAGATATCATGATTATTTTTATAAGCGGCACTCCATGCAGCGGAAAGACCACTATCAGCGAAGCATTATCTTCCACATTAAATTATGATTTGATTAAAATCAATGATTTGGCCATTGAAAACGATCTTGTTTTGGGAATAGATGATGAAAAAGGCTATAAGATAATTGATATTGATGCTTTAGACGATTTGCTTTTAGAAGTTATTTCCGATGATTTAATCGTTGAAGGCCATTTAAGCCATCTCTGCCATGGTGCGGATAAGATGATTATTTTAAGGTGCAGGCCCGAAATTCTTGAAAAAAGGCTGGCTTTAAGGGAGTATTCCGAAGCTAAAATACGTGAAAACCTGGAAGCCGAAGCTCTGGGAGTCTGTTCTGCTGAAAGCCTTGATATTTATGAAGATAAAGTTTATGAATTGGATGTCAGCGATTTAAGCGTTGGCGAAGCAGTTTCAGCAATCACTGATGTCATCAATGGCGATAAGGAATTGTCATTTGGTGAAATAGACTTTATGGACTGGTTAATTACAAATCACTGACTTATTTTTTTCATTCAAAATCTCGATTTTTGCAAACATTTATATGTATTGAAATTCATAATTATTCTTAATATTCATTTTAACCTAAGGTTATCATTAACTATGGTTTTTGTTTTAATTTGCGCAAATCATTTTAATTCAATTTTGAATATTATATCCGACAATTAAGGAGGATATTTTTGAGTAGAGGAAAAAGACCAAAGTGGATGATTGATATAGCTGTTGAAAGAATGAACATTCTTTTTGAGCGTGCAGAGATGGAATTCATCACCCATCCAGAACGATCACACAGGTATGTTGAACTGGCTAGAAAATTATCTACCAAATACAATACCAAGATTCCTGAAAAATGGTCTCGAAGATATTGTAGGAAATGCGGTAAGTTCCTTTACTATGGTCATAATTCATCCGTCCGGCTCGTTGACGAGAAAGTCAGCATTTTTTGTGGAGAATGTGGCCATGTCATGAGAATTCCTTACAATAAGGAAAAGAAAAATAAGAGGAGAGCTAAATATGAGTCAATCAAAAAAAGAAATGATGAATAGAGCTCTTTCCGCGATGACAATTAACATCGGCAAAAGCGGCGTCAACGATAATGTTATCGAAGAAATCAAGCGCCAGTTAAAGGCCAATGAGATTGTCAAACTTAAATTTGCAAAAAATATCGCTAGAGATAAAGATACTTATATTGCAGAAATTGTCGAAAGAACCAGATGCAAGCTCATCGACGTTCGAGGACATGTTGCTGTAATTTACAAAAAGAAGCCTTAAGAATTACTTAAATTTAGAGTTACAGGCCCTATTTTTTTAGGTCTTAAATTTACAGTGGATTAAGAGGACAATTATTTAATAAAATATTGGAGAATTAATATGACTACTGTATTTGATGTACCTGCAGATTTATTAATTGAAAAAGTCGCAGAAGAATTTAAAGATAATGATAAAATCAATTCCCCTGCATGGTCCAATTACGTCAAAACCGGTGTTCACAAAGAAAGAAAACCGGAAAACGCTGATTGGTGGTATGTAAGATGCGCATCTATCATCAGAAGAGTTTACATTGACGGACCTGTTGGAGTAATGAGTTTAAGAACTTTCTACGGTGGTAAAAAAGACCGTGGTGTAACTCCTGAAGTATTTAGAAAAGGTAGCGGAGCTATCATTAGAAACGCTCTTCACCAATTGGAAGACGCAGGTTTCGTTGAAAAGGTTGAAGGCGGAAGAGTCGTTTCACCTAAAGGAAGATCCTTTTTGGACAAAACCTCCGGTGAAATCATCAGAGACATTCCGGAACTCGCCAAATACAACAACCAGTCCGAATTTGGAAATGTTCATTCTGATTTTCTTAGAAACTTAAGTTCAGCTATTAAAGAAAATCCTGAAATTGAAGATGCAGACAAGGATGAGTTCATTGAAAAGATTTCAAAAATCGACGAAAGACATGAACACATTGCAAAAGCAATCAAAGAATTCAGTGATGACATAAAGGAAAGACATTCCAAACCTGTATTTGAATCAGTCTCTTCAATAAACAAAGAAGACCTGGGCAATGCTGTAGAGTCATTACTTTCATCTTTAAGGAGAAAATAGATATTATATTCTGAACTAAATTACCGGAGAGTTTGATATGAGCGATCTTGATGAAATCCGTCAAAAAAGAATGGCTGAACTGCAGGCTCAACAGGCTGCTGCGCAACAGCAGATGCAACAGCAGCAGGCAGCGCAACTGCAACAGCAAGAGGCACAGGCAAAATTCGAAGCTCAGAAAAAACAGATTTTAGGTCAAATACTGACTTCTGAAGCAAGAAACAGGCTGGCCAATCTCAAACTGACCAAACCCGAACTTGTCAATCAGATTGAACTTCAGTTGATTCAGTCTGCACAGGCAGGAAGCTTAAGGGGAAAAGTCACTGACGAGCAATTGAAAGTCCTTTTAAGGCAGATTGCCGGTCAGAAAAGGGAGATTAAAATTACAAGGAAATAGTTCCATGAAAGCGGCTGTATTATATAGTGGCGGCAAGGATTCATCTTTTATGGCTGTTATGCTTAAAAGGCTGGGTCTTGACGTTGAATTGTGCACTGCAAACTTCGGCGTTTACGATTCATACGTTCCTGCCGGAAAATCAGCGGAGGCATTGGGTTTTAATCACAAGGTCTTGGAATTGGATTTCGGGATTCTGGATAAAACCTGCGACATGATCATGAGGGACGGCTTTCCCAACGACGGAATAAAGTTCATTCATGAGGCTGTCATCGATGAAGTCGCTGAAAGATACGACATTATAGCCGACGGTACAAGAAGGGACGACAGGACTCCAAAACTTAACGTCAACCAGATAAGAAGCCTTGAGGACAGAAAGGATGTGCAATACATCAATCTGGACAGCTTCGGTCACAAGTCAATAAGGCTGATTACCTCAAATCTCTTTGAAATATCACATGAAAAGAGTAATAAGGACAACAGCTCCGACTATGAGGTTGAAATAAGGACGCTGATTGACGAGAAAGGGGGAAATTCCCTGGATATATTTCCGGAACACTATCAGACTCGGGTTATAGGATATAAGAAATGATTATTATACTTTATTCACAGGTGAGAAAATGAGTAGAAATAAACCATTAGCAAGAAAATTAAGAATGGCTAAAGCAAACAAACAAAACAGGAGAATTCCAATCTGGGCTTATGCTAAGACTAACCGTAAACTTAGATACAGACCTAAACCTAGACATTGGAGAAGAAACAGCCTTAAATTATAAGGGGGATTTATCATGGAAAGAGTTTACACAATTCCACTCAGAAATGTAAAAAATGTCAAAAGGACTATCAGAGCTCCTAGAGCAATAAGGGAAGTTAGAAATTTCTTAACCAAACACATGAAAGCTGAAGAAGTCAAACTTGATGAATCTATCAATCATGTAATTTGGGCAAGGGGTATTCAAAAAATACCTTCTAAAATTACTGTAAAAGCAGTTAAAGATGAAGATGGTGTTGTAGAAGCTACTTTAGCAGAATAGCTATTGTACTTTTTTCAAATACTTAAACAAGTGAGGTAACAATATGTTGAGAAGAATTGATATTGTAGGAAACCCTAACATAGGTGTTTTCATTCAGGCAACCGACGATTTCGTCATCGTTCCGTACAATCTGATTGATGAGAAGGTCAAGGTTGTTGAGGAAATAATGGAAGTCCCTGCAATCAAATCATCTATCTCCGGAAGTAGCCTTATTGGATCTTTATCTGTGGCCAATTCACGCGGTATTGTTGTTTCCCCACATGTTCTAGACAGAGAAGTTAAGCAGTTTGAAGAAATGGGTCTTGAAGTGGCCGCCCTTCCCGACAGGTATACTGCTGTTGGAAACATCGTGGCCGCAAACGATAACGGGGCTATTGCAAGTCCATTCCTATCCGAAGATGCCATTAACACTATCGAAAGCACATTGGACGTCAATGTCGAGTCCAGTTCAATGGTCGGAAGCGACATCATAGGATCACTGATATCCGTTACCAATAAGGGCTTTCTGATTAGCGGAAACGCTGTTGAAAGTGAAGTTAACTTCTCTCAAGAGGTATTTGGTGTTGAGGGCAACGTCGGTACTGTGGGCAAGGGAATTCCTTTGGTCGGCGCATGTTCCATTGCAAATTCAAATGGAGCAATCGTAGCAAAAAACAGTACTGGTCCTGAAATGGCTAGAGTTGAAGAAGCGTTAGGCTTTTTAGATGATTTATAATTATTATCGAGGGATCAATATGATAACTAAAATTTACAGAGTAAAAGGTACTTTTGTAATGGGCGATGAATTTCATAAATTTGTAAAAGAGTACAAAGCTACTTGCGAAGCTGATGTAGAGCAAAAGATTTATGAACGTTTCGGAAGCAAACACGGCATTACCAGAAACCAGATTAAGATTTCTGAAATCTCCGAAATTGCTCCTGAAGAAGTCTTAGACCCAATTGTAAAAGAGATCTTATAAAAACACTTGACGGGGTGTTATTATGCAAGATCAGCAAAAACTAAATGAGATCATCAATGAAATCAATGCATACAACCAGCAGGCAGATTTGGTTCGCCAGCAAATCGAACTGATTCAGTCTTCCATTGCTGAAGTCGATGCATTGACAACCACCCTGGACGACTTGAACGGTGAAAAGGCCGTTGAAGCTTTCGTTCCTGTAGGTGCAGGTTCTTTCATTAAGGGTGAGCTCAAGGACACAGACGAAATCATTATAAGTATTGGTGCAGGATACGCCATCAAAAAGGATGCTGAAGGCGCCAAGGAGATTATCTCCGGGCAGAAAAAGGATTTGGAAGACAGCTTGGATAAGATGCTTGCAAGTTTACAGCAAATTTCCGATATCTTGGCTAATCTCCAGGGTCAGGCCCAGCAAATCCAGTCAGCAGCTCAGGGCGGCGTAACCGGTTATTAATTACTTATAACCTTTTTTTCTTTTTTTATTAAACTAAATTGAAGCTATTTTTATTTTCATTATAGTTACTAACCAAACTTTTATTATAGATGACTGACAAATAATAAATTATGTCAGGCAAATCTAAAATTAATGTTTTTAACAAAATGACAAAAACTGCTTTAGATGAAGAAATAAGTGCTTATGTGGCTTATCATAGGTACTATCAGAGGTTAATTGCAGTTAAAATAGTTAGTGAAGGAAATACAATTGCAGATGCTGCAAATATATTGGGAAAATCCTATCAAACAGTCCACAGATGGATAAAAATTTGCGAATCTGAAGGATTAGAAGGATTAAAACCATCATTTGGTGGAGGGAGGCCATCAAAATTAAATTATGATCAATTGATTGAATTAGATAAAATCATTGAAGAAACACCAAATATGTCAATGAAAGATGTACATCTTCTTGTTAATGAAAAATTTAATGTAGATTATAGTTTAAAGCAAATAGGAAAAATTGTGAGGAAATTAGGATACAATTACAGTAAAGCATATCCTAAATTTTCGAAATCTCCTGAAGATGCAGAAGAACAGCTAAAAAAAACTTAGAAGAACACAATTTATCTTCAAAAGATATTATTGTCTTATTTGATGAAGCATCCTTCCAAAATGAACCCTACACTCAAAAATCATTATATAAAAAAGGAACAAAACACACACAAACTGTAAAT